>JAJYSI010000333.1 GCA_021793635.1 Bacteroidota bacterium | reverse complement strand
CCACCAGTGATGTGAGAGCTCGTGGGCATAAACATCACCAAATAATTTGTATCCGCCTATAAAGTTTGAACCGATCCCGGTAAGAGTCTGTGTTTCCATGGCTCCTAGCTGCCAAAGAAATTCGGCTACACCATATTTTTCCTTGATGAACGGATATTCGCCGAAAGTCTTTGCGAAAAAATTGATCATATCTGGATGATCCTGAAAATCTATTTTAGCATCTTCTAATTGATTCGGAAAAACATAATAATCAATTGACATAGTATCTTGCTTATTCTGGGAAATATATTCCTGTGAAAAGGTTTTATAATCCGAGGAGAACAAACAAATCAAATAAGTTGAAATAGGATAATTAGATTTCCAATGGTAAGTTCTTCTGGAACCATTGGTAGTGACGCCCATGAGTAAACCGTTTGACGCGGAGACTTCGGAGGAATCGTTAGTAATTTTTATATCAAGCAAAGCTTTATCCGATGGAATATCGTTGCAAGGGAACCATGTTGAGGCATAATTCGGTTCGTTTAGATTATAGGTACAGGACATTCCGTTAATTTCTCCGAAAACAAAGGAGGAAAAACCGACTCTTTTCGGAGTACCTTCGTAAACAACTCTTATATTAAAGGTATCTGACTTAGTATTAAAATATGGAATTGAGAGACGAGTACCTTTTTCTTCATAACTTGATTTTTCGCCATTCAATGTAAGCAAAGATATTTTCATGTTGTCATAAAAGTTTAAATCAATTTGTTTGATTGTTTTATCTAATACAACCCCGGTGATTGTAACATCACCCTGAAGGAGTTTTTGCTCCGGGAAAAGGTTAATATTCAAATGGTATTTTAAGATATTGATTTTAAATTGATTCGGAGAGGCATAATCTTCCGGGACATTATCAAGAGTGTAATTTGAAGTCCTTTTAACATTTTTAGATGCTGTGCCTATCTGCCAGCCGGTGAATAGAAATGCTAAAATCAAAATGGGAAGATATAACTTTATTTTTTTATTCATCGAAAAAATTGCTTAAGTTAAAAAATCATTAAATACTGCAAATAGAATTTGCAATTCTCAATATTACAATTATTTTTAAAGAGTCTAAAAAACAGTGTAAAATTAACAAATAGTCTAATTGCCAAACAATCCATATTTAGATATATTGAACAAAAAATAAGGAGGAAATATGACTTTCCCTGGTTCGTCGATTCTCAGAGACACAATAACGATGTTATTGGCTGGTGGTCAAGGCGAAAGACTTTATCCACTTACGGCACATCGAGGAAAACCATCGGTTCCGTTCGGAGGGAAGTATAGAATTATTGATTTTGCATTATCAAACTGTCTTAATTCCGGTTTAAGAAGAGTTTACATATTAACGCAATATAAATCCGATTCGCTTAACCAACATATTTTTGAGGCATGGAGCATATTTAATCCGGAATTAGGTGAATATATATATTCAATTCCTCCGCAGAGAAAATTAAATAATGAATGGTATATGGGAACTGCAAATGCCATTTATCAAAATTTAAACTTATTTTCAACGGATAAAAAAGCAAAGTGGGTTTTGATTTTAAGTGGCGATCATATTTATAAAATGGATTATTTAAAAATGCTTCAGCATCATGTTGATGTTAATGCTGATCTTTCTATGGCGTGCATAGAAGTGCCTGCGGAGGAAGCTTCACGTTTCGGTATAGTAAGTGTTGACGAAAAATATGCTGTTAAATCATTTACCGAAAAGCCGGCGGATCCACAAGAAATCCCAGATCAGCCAGGTTTTTGCTTTGTTAGTATGGGAATTTATGTTTTCAACGCAAATGTTTTGCGTGATGTTTTTTTGGAAATGGAGACTCAAAAATTAAAAGCACACGACTTTGGTAAAGACGTTCTGCCATACATGATAAAATCAGGAAGAAATGTTTTTGCTTATAAATTTTATGACGAGAATAATAAGACGAAACCTTACTGGAAAGACATCGGCACAATAGATAGCTATTACGAAGCAAGCATGGATTTAATAAGCGTCACTCCGGAATTTAACTTTTACGATAACGATTGGCCAATGCGCACATATCAGTACCAGGCGCCGCCCGCCAAGACAGTTTCGCATGAAGGAGAAAGAGTCGGAAGAACATTAAACTCTTTAATTTGCGACGGTACAATTGTTTCCGGAGGCTTAGTAGAGAGATCGTTGCTTGGACCGAATGTTAAGGTTAATAGCTTTAGTTACATTACAGATTCAATCATAATGAACAATTGCAATATAGGTAGGCATGCACGAATAAGGAGAACAATTATCGATAAGAATGTGCTTGTGCCTGAGGGCTATGAAATTGGCTTTGACCTTGAAGTGGATAAAAAGAAATTCCATGTTACCGAAAGCGGAATAGTCGTAATAAGTAAGAATCAAATTTTATCAACTTAAGGGCACTTCTAAAAAATCTATTTGATATATTTTATCAGATAGATTTTTTAAATTAAAATCAATTTTATACGAGATGAATTCAAACCTTAAAACAAAAATAAAAAATCTTCCGGGAAGCCCTGGCGTTTATCAATATATGAACGACAAGGGAAAGGTGATTTATGTTGGGAAAGCAATAAACCTGAAGAACCGTGTAAGGAGTTATTTCCACAGCGGAGTCATATCTCCCAAAACTCTTGCGCTTATAAATAAAATTGCGGATTTACAGATAATAACTACCGACAATGAAATTGAAGCATTGGTACTTGAAAATAATTTAATAAAGGAATTAAAACCTCGCTACAATGTCAATTTAAAAGACGACAAATCTTACCCATTCATTAAAGTTACTAAAGAACCTTTTCCCCGGGTATACCCGACGCGCAGAGTTATTAGAGACGGTTCAAAATATTTTGGTCCTTACACAGACGTTAAAAATATGAAAGCTTCGCTTCGGACTATCAATCAAATTTTCAAGATCAGAAGCTGCAAATTAGATTTGACAAGAGAAAACATTGAGAAGAAAAAATTCAAAGTATGTCTTGATTATCACATAAAAAAGTGCGACGGTCCTTGCGAGGATTTAATTTCAGAAATTGCGTACAACGAGATGGTTAATGAGGTTGTTAAGTTATTAAAGGGAAAAACAGATGATCTTATTAAAGAGTTAAATAATAAAATGCAAAACGCCGTTGACGATTTGAATTTTGAAAAAGCCGCCGAAGTAAGAGACAAATTGAATCAGCTTATGGCAATAGCCTCTAAGCAAAAAATTGTAAGCGAAAATTTGGAAGATCGCGACATAATTTCGATTGCTTATGAAGGAAGAGATTGTGCTTGCACAATTTTCAACATCAGAACCGGTAAGCTTGTGGGGAAAAAACAATTGCATTTAAGCTTGGAGGAAGGAGAAGAACTTGCAAATCTTTACGCCTCGTCAATTAAATTCTATTATACTGAGTTTGTAGAAATTCCTGATGAAATTGTTTTGGAAACAGAGCCTTCCGATTTTTTACTTTTAAATGATTGGTTGAATTTAAAGGCGGAAAGAAAAATAAAATTCTTGATCCCCAAACGCGGCAATACATTTTCTCTTTTAAGAATGTGTAAGGAAAATGCAACGCTTCAATTAAAAGAAATTCAATTACAGAAGATGAAGCGGGAAGGTCACGTTCCCCATGTACTGGCTGCTTTGCAAAGAGACTTAAGGTTAAATGTGCTACCGAGAAACATTGAATGCTTCGATATTTCTAACCTGCAAGGGACAGATACGGTTGCAAGCATGGTAGTATTTGAAGACGGAAAGCCTAAAAAAAGTTTATACCGGAAATTTATTATTAAAGAGGTAGAAGGACCTAACGATTTTTTGAGCATGCAGGAAGTGATAAGGAGAAGGTATTCGAGATTACTTGAAGAGAAAGGAAGTCTTCCGGAACTTATAATGGTAGACGGAGGAAAGGGGCAGTTATCAAGCGCAGTTGAAATTTTAGATGAACTTGGTTTTCGCAAATACAATATTATCGGATTGGCGAAAAGATTGGAAGAGGTATTTTTTCCGGGACAAACGGAACCAGCATCAATTCCCAAAACCTCTTCAGGGCTAAAGCTTCTTCAACAGGTAAGAGATGAAGCGCACAGGTTTGCAATTACATTTCACCGGAATAGGCGAGACAAACGAACCCTAAAGACTGAATTGACAGAAATAAAAGGAATTGGAAATTCTATCGCTCAAAGATTATTAAAGGAATTGGGAAGCGTGGATGGAATTAAAGCGGCTGACTATAATAAACTTTCAAAAGTGGTCGGTAAACAAAAAGCTGAGCTAATTATTAAATATTTTGACAAGAAGAAAAATTGAGTTAATTAAAAAAATCACTGCTGTCCGAAATAATTTTGGAATTTATAATAACCTGCGAAATTATGCGGGATAAAAATTTT
>JAJYSI010000332.1 GCA_021793635.1 Bacteroidota bacterium | reverse complement strand
TGAGGTCGAAAATTTATATTTCGGCGAATCGTGCTGCTTTCGAAGAACTTGAGAACATGAAAGCATGCTTTGCTATGAAATTCTAAAATCAAAACTTAAATATTTAGTTTTTGCGTAAGGTGAGTTAATTAAATAATTTATTAACGATAGCCGTTAGGGGTGTTTCCCCGGTTATATCCCAGCTTGTGCCGGGATTTAATTGTGGTAGACTGAGAAAAACCCTAAGACCTGATCTGGATAATGCCAGCGTAGGGAAACGGGCTAAAAGAATAATTAAGTTTTAGCCGTTTCACCGTCCCGAGTAATCGGGATTTGGACCAACGGCTTTTTTATTGAAAGGAAATAGAATGAAAAACTTGGTTATTCTTTTTTTATTTTTCTGCGGTGCAATCTTTCCGCAGAATATCAACTTGAAGGGGAAAGTTGTAGATTCGGAAACGCTTGAGCCGCTTCCGAACGCAAATGTTTTTATCGAAGGAAAACAAATCGGCACCACAACAAAAATTAACGGTGAGTTTGATCTTAAGGGAAATTTTACAAAAGATGATGTTTTGGTTACAAGTTTTGTAGGCTATTCAACTTTAAGACTTTCTTTAAAGAATATGAATTTAAATGAAGTGCTTGAAATTAAGCTTCAACCGAAAGTAATTCCATCGCAGACAGTCCTTGTAGAAGGCAGTATCGGAAAAGAGGGAGTTACGCCGTTAGCTTTCAGCAAGATTACGCAAAAAGAAATCCAGCAAAACTACACTGTGCAGGATGTGCCGGAGTATTTAAGCCAGCTTCCATCAACAACTTTTTATTCTGAAAACGGAAACGGAATAGGTTACAATTATCTTTCTATCCGGGGCTTCGACCAAAGAAGAATTTCTGTTTCGGTAAACGGCATTCCTCAGAATGATCCTGAAGATCATAATGTTTACTGGTTGGATATGCCCGACTTACTTGGCAGCACTGCAGTAATTCAAGTACAACGCGGTGCAGGTTCCGGAATAACAGGCTTTCCTGCTATCGGCGGTTCAATAAATATAATTACGTCTACTTTTTCGAATGAACCTATGCTTAATTTTTCATCCGAAATAGGAAGTTATAATACCAGAAAGTACAGTGCTTCGTTTGCAAGCGGTTTGGTCGATAATAAATATTCATTCTATGCTAAGCTTTCAAAAATTTTAAGCAGCGGTTATAGAAATAATGCCTGGGTTGATTACAGCGCTTATTATTTATCGGCTGTTCGATATGACGAAAATCTAACGACTCAGATAAATCTTTACGGCGGTCCAATTGCCGACGGTCTTGCTTATACCGGACTGCCAAAGTTCGCAATTAAAGATAAAAATCTTCGGCGCGCAAACTACTCGGATTGGGGTGCCGATTCGTCCGGTTATACCTACACCGTTTTAAGACGACCATCTGAAGTTGAAAACTTTACTCAGCCGCATTATGAACTTCTTAATGAATTAAAGATTACTCCGAACGTTACATTAAACTCTGCTCTTTTCCTGGTAATTGGCAACGGCTTTTTTGATTATGATGGTTCATGGGCTGATACAACTTATCTGGAACTTACTTCGCAGAACGATTTTCATCCAACTATGAATCCCCAGAATGTTTTAATTAGAGGCGAAGTTGATAATACACAGTGGGGCTGGGTACCGAGAATTAGTATTAAAAGTAAAAATGGTGAAACGATAATTGGAGGGGAAGTTAGAATTCATCGTTCTACTCATTACGGCAGCATAGCATTTGGTCAAGATTTACCGGTAGGACTTACAACCGGATACAGATTTAATTATTACAACGGCGCCAAAAATATTGTCAACGGATATGTGCATGAAACATACAATCCGGGTGATAAAATTAATTTACTTGGAGAAATTCAGTTCGCTTATCATAATTATAGATTCTATAATGAAAAATTCTTTCACCATGATTTTAGCATAGGTAATCTTTTCGTGAATCCGAGAGTAGGAATAAACTTCAAATTGAACCCTGAGCAGAATATCTTCTTTTCTTTTGCAAGAGTTTCAAGCGAACCGCGCCTATCGGATTACTACAATGCCGACGAATCGAATTATCTTGCCGGCGATACAACCAGCGGTGCAACTCCGCAATTCAAATTAAATCCGGATGGAACTTATAATTACAGCAAGCCGTTAGTTAATCCGGAAACAATGAACGATTTTGAATTAGGCACATCCTTTATTCAAAATAATTTTAATGCCTCGCTCAATTTTTATTACATGCTTTTCCAGAATGAAATTGTAGACAACGGAAAGGTTGATATTTACGGTCAGCCGATAGTGGGCAATATGAAGAGCACCGTACACCGGGGTATTGAGCTTTCAATTAAATACAGGTTTGATGACAATTTTAATTTATATTGGAATGCAACTTATTCATCAAATAAAATTTTGAGCGGGACATATTATATTGATGCCGGTGATTATATTGATTTAAGCGGTAATACTATTAACGGCTTTCCGGATTTTCTTACTAACGTTGGTTTGAACTTTTCATATAACGGATTGCTTATGCAGATTTCAGGAAGATATGTAGGTAAATTTTATTCGGATAATTTTGACAAGAATCTTTCAGGTTATCTTCAGAAATATCCGGGCTTTGTTTCGTATTCGGATAATATAAATGATGCATATTTTCTCGCTGATTTTTTTGCATCATATCAGTTGAAAGAATTTTCTGCACTTAGAGGAACGAAAATCTTTTTGCAGGTAAACAACATTTTTAACAGCTTGTTTTCGGCAAATGCTATCGGTCAGTATTTCTTCCCCTGGGCTGAAAGAAATTTTCTGGCTGGTATTCAAGTCGGATTATAATTAAACTTTACAACTTGATGACTTGACAAATAGAGAATATGTGGTTAAGTCATCAAGTTATTTTTTAAGAAAGAAAATATTTTGAAAAAGTGTATTATTTGGGCAAACGGAAAAGCTCCGCGTAAAAGCGTAGTGCTTTATCTCCAAAAGATTGGCTACGATACTTTAATTTGTGCTGACGGCGGAGCCAATTCTGCCGGAAAATATAACATAATTCCTGATGTTGTAGTTGGTGATTTCGATTCTATTGAAGAGAAGACGATATCGGCTTTCAAAAATAAATCTAAAATTATTCATGTAAGAAGCCAGTACAGCACCGACGTAGAGAAATGCTTATACTATGCCATCAAAAAAAATTTTAATGAGGCTATTTTAATTGGTGTAACCGGCGACAGGCTTGATCATACATTCTGCAACCTCGGCATTGTACTAAAGTTTTTCGATAAAATAAAGCTTAGAATCGCCGCTGAAAATTCTTTCCTTTCTGCCTTTACAGGAAATATCGAACTTCGGACTCTTCCCGGAGAAACTATTTCTCTTTACGGATTTAACTCAAAGACAAAAATATTTTCAGAAGGTTTAAAATATCCTTTGAAAAATATTTCACTTCCTTTCGGAGAAAAGGAGAGTACAAGCAATGTAGCGTTGACAAATAAAGTGAAACTGAAAATCAAGGGAGGAAAAATATTCATCATCCGGGATTTTAATTTGCTGAAAAGAAATGGTCTCCTTTAGTGCTTTAGATTTTACAATTGTAATTCTCTTTTTTATCTCCGTTCTTGGATTTGGATTTTTCTTCGGAAGAAAAACCAAGGACGAAGCGGAGGATTATCTTCTCTCCGGAAGAAAAGTGGGATTGTTTCTGTTCATTCTTACAAATGTTTCGACCTGGTACGGCGGAATTTTAGGCGTCGGAGAATTTACTTACCGTTACGGTTTGATGAGCTGGTTTACTCAGGGATTCCCGTATTATGTTTTCGCTTTCTTGTTTGCAATTTTCTTCGCAAAAAAAATTCGCAAAGCTTCACTCTTTACAATACCGGATAAGCTGACTCAGGTGTACGATAAAAAGGTCGGATTAACCGCAGCACTTATAGTATTTGTCCTGGTATCTCCAGCTCCTTACTTGCTGATGACGGCAAATTTAATTTCGCTTATGCTCGGAACGGGAATAATCGTAAGTTTAATTATCGGAGTATTGCTTTCCATAGCATATCAATTTAAAGGCGGCTTCCGTTCAGATATTTATGCGGATATTATTCAGTTCTTTGTAATGTTCGGCGGATTTTTAATTGTTGTATTTATTACTGTCTCTGATTTCGGAGGTTTAAAATTTCTTCAAAATAATCTTCCGGCAAATCATCTTCAGGTAACCGGAGGCGCTTCACCGACATTTATAATAGTCTGGTTTTTAATTGCTCTCTGGACTTTTGCAGACCCCGGTTTCCATCAAAGATGTTATGCTGCTAAGGACGGCAAAACTGCATCCAGAGGAATTCTAATTTCAATTTTCTTCTTTGCTCTTTTTGATTTTTTAACCACAACTACCGGATTGTATGCACGAGCCGTACTTCCTAACTTGAAAAATCCAGTGCTAGA
>JAJYSI010000331.1 GCA_021793635.1 Bacteroidota bacterium | reverse complement strand
GTGATCCCAAGACAGGAAAGTTTAGCCTTCAGTTATGGAAACAATTATATTGGACAAATAATAAAGGGATGATTGCCCTGAAACTTAAGGGAGTAAAAGCGTACGCATTTAAGGAAAAGGTGATCGATAATGGACATTACAGCGTAGTAAATCCTGATGATATTAAAGAAATTAAAACCGGTATAAAGATCGATAAATGGAGTACAGAAGAAATTACTCCAATGTGGGAGCCATCGGATTTAATAATGGACATAAAACAACCCATACAACGGGTTCGTATTTCTTGTAACGGTGATAACGAACTAAAAGGATATGACCGTGTCTTTGTAATATTAGAGTATGAAACCCCGGAGATGGATTATTTTAGTCCCAAAGCAGAGCCATTCTTAAAATCCTTGATGACGGAATATCATGATGACGGAATAAATCTGGTTGCTCTTTATTCGGATGAACTTCATATTCAGCAGGATTGGTATTATTTCAATCATCATGATAACGGTGAGTTTGCAATGCGTTATCTTACTAAGAGTATGGCAGATACATATTGCAAGCTATATGACCCCAGCATACAGGATATGGATAAGTATATGTTATATTTTGTTTACGGACCCAAAATATATACGAACTCACCGAAAGCCTTGATTAAAACCCAGTATGTTATGGGAGATAAGCCTGAAGACATTTATAGAACAATTTTATTTCGTGATAGATATTATAAATTATTAAATAACCGGGTTGTAGATCTATTTAAAGAGGCAAAGGAGTATACAGAGAAAATATTTGATAGAAAATTACCTACCGGCGGGCACGCAACGTGGGCCGAAAGCCCAACAATAGACTTATGGGATACAGGCGATTTAAGAATGGCACCTTATGAATATGAATACACATCAAATTTCCTATGGTCAAATACTGTTCAGCAGGCAGCAGCAGGTTGTTATGATTATTTTAAGTGGGGTGAATATCTTCAGCCCACGGGGAACGATTATGCTGAATGTGGGTGGGCAGATAGGGATGATTTTGGTGAGGCAATGGCAGTATCAATTGGTATAATAAATAAATATAAAAATGCATACGCCGCATATTGGGGAATGCCGGAAGTTTGTGCAAAAAGGAAGCAGGCAATAGTTGATGCATTCGGATTGTCGAACTCAACTGAAGCAATAAAGGCAATTACCGGAGGACAACCTCGGAATGTTGATGCATTAATACTTTATCCGATGAATTTAGTCGCAGCCGATGAACGTTTTGGAAGCTGGATGACCCAATATGGTTATGCAAACTATATTACAGATGAAAAGCTATTAGAGCTAGCAAAAATTACTGCTGACGGGAAAATAGAAATGGGAGGCCGGACATTTTCGACTCTGGTAGCATTGTTTGAACCAATACCGCAGAAGGGAATAATCGATTTCATGAAAACATTCAGCCAAAGAGGAGGTAAAGTAATTTGGTGCGGACCACCACCAGTAATTGACGGGAGCGGAAAATCTTGTCTGAATAGTTGGGAAGAGCTTTTTGGTGTTAATTATACTCCAACTCCTTACATAGGACAAATTGCATCCGGTCAGGAAGTTGTCTTTAAAAACAGTTTCAATAGTATCCCGGATCAAATTATACTTACGGATTTTTTAGTTGATCATATTTATCCAGTTAAGCCGCGGAATTCTACCGAAATTCTTGCAAATGTGGGGCGTTGGGATGTGGGTACAAAAAGACAAAATGAAAACGGACAAACATATTTCTTTGGTTTCAGACCTCGGGATGACCAATCAAGAAGCTTGGGATACGAAACAAAAACACTTTTCGATATACTTAATTTGGCAGGTGCGTACCCTTCAACCGGTAGTTTTAAAGGAGTAAATGATAATACCGAATATGTCTCACGTACAAGTCCGTACTTAACAACCAGATTTCCGAACGGTACCACAATCATTGCAGCTCAATACCGTACACAACCGGAAGATTGGTTCAACGGTACCTCAAGAAATGATTCGGCGGACGCTTTAGCGTTAAAGGATAATCCTCTGCCGCCGGATACCTTAGAGTTGAAGAACTTTAAGATAAACGGACATGAGATTAGTTTTAACGGAAGCCTGATTTGTGCATTTAATGTCGACTCAAAGGGTAATTTGATTTCATTTGAGGGACATAATTGCAACAAGGCAGAGATTGATAATAAGGAGTATAAATTCGGCGAAAATAAATTCTCTATGATTGCTTGGACAAATACATCGAAAACAGAGTCAAGTAAATACGGGGCGTTCATGAAAATTTTTATAAAGGGAGAGGGCATTATAACTTTACCCGCAAATACAACGGATCGTGAAATTAAACCGGGAGAAATAAGAAACGATAAAATGCAATCTATGAACTTGCCTGACTTTAAAAAGAATAAAGCAAATATAACTTTTAAAGTAACTCCGGGAATCTCGGGCAAATGGATATACTTATACAATTAGTAAGGGGGATAAATTTTTTCTGCATTAATTCCTTGTGAAAGTGTAAAAGAGGTAGTTCGTTTTTCAAGATAAATTGAAAACTAATGAAGCTAAGAAAAAAAGGAAATATTAATATGCGTAATAAAATCAGTTTCAGCCTAATTTTAATATTCATATTGGCGGATTCGTTAATTCTGTTCTTCCATCCGTACAAATAAAACAAGGTTCTGCCCCGTGTGTCCCATCAAAGCAGACATCTGGGTACTTACCGGACAATCCAATATGGCAGGCAACGGGCGTACGCCGGATACAACTACCAATCCTAAAATTTGGATGATTAATATGGATAACCGCTCTCCAGAAAATTGGGAAACAACGTTTGACGCCCAATTACCTTTACTCGGGCACAGAAACTGGATTTTGATAGTTGATAAAGCTTTTCCGTTATAAAACTTTACGGGAATAATTACCATCAATACCAACGAAGATTTACTCCCTGTATTGGGATATACCTTGAAAAAAATTGAAGAATCGTCGCACGTTAAACCAATTATTTATATCGATAAAGAACTGAAATTTCTCACAGCTAAAAAAATTCCGGGAATTAATTATTATCGGAACAATCTGGCAAAGCAATTCGGAAAAAAAGAACCAAATGTGATGTTGCATGATTCGGTGTTTGTGAAAATCGACCAGACTGCCAAACTTTTCAGAGTGAATGTTTTAAAAACAAACGAAACCATTCCTTATTCTTCTGTTTTTATCCAATTGGATTGCAAATACTGGGACAGCCTAAAGGAAAAACAACTTCGTAAAAGAATGAAAACAGAAATGATAAATTAGATTTTTAATACTCATTCATGAAGAAAAATTTTTACAGTCGCTTTTTTCGTACTGATAACAAACTTTAATAAGGAAGAATATTATGCTTATTACACACATCTTAAAACAAACGAAAGTTTTGAGTTTAATCCTTCCGGTCTTAGTTATATTCTTAATTAGTACCGATGAAAGCCAGATCGCTGGTCATAGCAAAAGGAAACAGAGCGGTAGTCGATCTTTTTTTGATCAATGAAACTAATAAACCGGCCGGTAAAAAATTATATTTTTATATAAAGGATACTTTCGGCAGACGCACCCTGATCGGAGTTTATTCCGTGCCTCAATTTCAAAAAGACATATTTGCCTATCCGGTCGCAGATTCAATACTAACACCCCAGTTAAACGAGGAAGGCAAATATCAAATTTCTTTGCAGATGGATAATAAGTCGGACGTGACCAGCTATGATACTTTGTTGGTAATTGATCCTTCGGGTCAGGCCAAAAATATTAATAAAAAAATCGGAGTTTCTTGCGACGATACAAATTTTGTAAGTTCTCTTTCAAAACTTCTTCCTGAAGCACATATTGAAAAATTTAGAGAAAACGCAAAATATGATCTTTTGGTAGTGAGCTCAGTATCGATTAATAACAGGATTCTCCAATATACGGAGGAGGGAACACCTTTATTGGCAATACCAGAAGGGGAAAACGCTTATTTAAAGTACGCAAAAGAGCTCGGAAACGCTGGTGCATTTAAATATCTTGGCGATGTCGGCAATACCCGTGCTCCTTGGATGGGATCTTGGTACTTTGTACGCAAGTTTCCTGTAATGGAAGGTTTACCGGTCGATCAAGCAATGAAGAGCTATTACCAGGTTCCGGCTGAAAATACCGACGGTATATTATTAAACGGAAAGGGAGTTGATGTTTTTATAGGTTACGGCCGGGATCACGACAGAAATATAGGTGCGGCAGCGTTTACTGCTCATCTAGGAAAAGGTAAAATACTATTTTATAGTTGGTCCCGTATTTGTGTGCTGTTTTTTCGCGGCATATGTTGACAGCTTTCAAATTGGCGATATCCTGGTTATGTTGGGATCTGGACTGCTGGGGTATTTTCTTGTCCGATTTGGCTACCCGCGTACTACATTGGTCATTGGATTCGTTCTAGGCG
>JAJYSI010000330.1 GCA_021793635.1 Bacteroidota bacterium | reverse complement strand
TCTAACTTAATATCTCTAAGAGCAAAAGAATATTGATGCCAATTTGTATCGGCTGCGGTATTAAATATCAATCCTACCTTTCCGCCACCACTCTCAAATTGAAGCCTTAAGGAATCGTTAACGGCATTTGTTTTCATCAAAAATTTCAAACTGTCTGTCTGCCAGCCGCCTGATAAGTTAAAGGGAGAAGAAAGCGACCATCCGAAACCACACCACCCGTTTCCATAATCATCACCCATTGTCCACATAAGTGCATTTGAATTTGGAACGGGTCCAGCTCCATTGGCAACACTAATGCTTGCGCCTCCCCATGTCCATGGTGTACCTAATTGAGAAGGTGAAGAAATTCCGTTGAAAATTATAAACGGAATAGGTTTATTTCCACTTCTTTGGAATTCATCAAGTTTAACTTCTATAGAATCAGCCGGTAAATTAACTCCGGCAGTATATCCAGAAACAATGAAACCCAAATTCCAGCCAATAAGTTTGTCAAGATTTAATTTGTGGTCATTATAAGTAAACCCACCCCACGAACTCGGAGAAATAACAAAACCAGAATCACCCGGAGTTATCGTTCCATCAGAAGTAATCATTTTCAAAGGAACTTTTATTTGAATCCAACCGGAAGCTGTTGTTAAGATAGTATCGTTTTCATAGATATATTGTTCGATAGGGTCACCGGGGGCATCCTGATCGGCAAGTTGAATTCTGAAAACCATATACTGCGGTTGTTTTGGAGCCATAGTAACCTTAAGCCACAGGCTAAGGGTATCGCTTGCGCTCCAATCCATTGTTTGTCCGGTTGGCAGTCTATAATAAAGTTGCGAATAAGTTCCCCACGGATTATAAGCGCCTAAGGATGTTCTAACATCCAAAGATGCCATACTGCCAGTTACCTTATCGGTAGAATCTTCCTTTACCGTAAGATAACTAAGAGGACCTTCAACATTTCCAGTCCACACATAGTTTGTGTCTTTGGAAATATTATCAAAGCTTTCTATTGTGGTCACTTGCGCATAAGATCTAAATGACCACAAAAAGAGAACTAGAAGAGCAGGTAAAATAACTTTTTTCATTGGTTATCTTCCTTTCTTTTTTTATTGATTGATAAACAGTTAATTAATTGAACCTCTAACAAGAAAACCATTAGTACCACATACTCCATAAACCAAGAATGATTAGAAGAATAAATGCAGACATAAGAAGGTTAATCTTATATCCACTTACAGTATTTATATTTTTTATACCAAAACCAATTTCGTGAATAGTATCAGGAAAGAGACACTGAACCTTTACAACTCTCGACTCAGATTTTTCCTGTGTACTCAAGCTAACAATAACCATTAATGACACGCTAAGAACAAAAAGGAATATCGCGAAGTACAAAAAATTTATATTAACTATTGAAAGAAGCAGCGGATTGCTTATTTGGTTAGCATTAACTGACATTTCTAACAACAAACGTAAAAAGCCTATACCTTCACCGATTATCAGCATCCAAATGGCTCCCTTGGCATTTGCTTTTTTCATTAATAATCCTACAATAAATAAAGCTGCAATGGGAGGACTAAGAAAAGATTGCACACCTTGGAGAAATAAATAAACCTGGTTACTAATTAACTTAACAAGAGGAATACATAAAATCGTCATTACAACAATTGCGGTAGTAAAAAGTCTTCCGACTAAAACCAACTCCCTATCAGTTGCATCGCTATGTTTTGTTTTATAAAAATCATTTGTGAGGAGCATCGAAGTTGTATTAAAGACACTACTAAGAGAAGACATTATTGCAGCAAGAATTCCGGCTACGACAAATCCTTTAATACCAATTGGAAGGAGGTTACTTGCTAATAGGACGGGATATGCTTCGTCTCCGGTTATTTCGGGATATAATGCAACAGCAATAAGTCCCGGTAAGACCAGAATGAAGATCGGTAGAATTTTTAGAAATGCTGCCAAAAGAGAACCGCGGCGGGCATGCTCAATGTTTTTTGCACTTAATATTTTTTGGATAAAATATTGGTCGGTGCACCAATACCAAAATGCTATAATCGGAGCTCCAAAAATAATTCCTACCCATGGAAAATCAGGATCTGAGGCAGGTTTAAACATATTAAAAAATTCAGGAGGTAATTTTTGTCTTAAGCCTTCAAAACCTCCTACTTCTTTTAGGCCGAATAATGTTAGAGTTACTGCTCCGCCGATTAAAATTAAAGCCTGGAAAACATGAGTTTTCATTATAGCGGTAGCGCCGCCGATCACGCTGTAAATACCCGTTATTAAAACTATTATAATAGTTGAAGTATATAGATTCAGCCCAAAAATTTTATAGAATAAAATTCCGCCTGCAAAAAGAGTAACCGTAATTTTCGTAAGGATATACATTGCAATTGAAAAGACCGCAAAGAATTTTCTGGTTGAACGGTCAAAACGTTTTTCTAAAAATTCAGGTACAGTTTTAACATCAGAATTAATAAAGATAGGAGAAAGGACCCAACCTAAAATTATCAGAACAAAGATAGCCATCAACTCAAAGTGCCCGGCAGCTAAACCTCTTGAAGCGCCTGCGCCGGCTAGGCCGATAAAATGTTCGCTGGAAATGTTAGTGGCAAAAATCGATAGGCCGACAGTAATCCATCCCATATTCCTGCCTGCAAGAAAATAATCATCAAAATTTTTTTCTTTCTTGCCGGAATAATAAAAGCCAAGACTTAATGTAATAATTAAGTAGGCAAAGAGAATTAAGCTGTCTAAAAAAGTAAAATTTGAAACCAAACTTCATCCATTTTTTTACTACACATGTCACAAAAAGTGCCAAGAAGATAATATACCCATTTCGTATTTTTTTTGATTTTTTTGATATACTATAATCCCAGACAGCCAAATTGATTTATTAAATTGATAAAGCAGACTTATCAAACCAATAAAAGAGATTTGGATAACCGGCTTTAAGATATTTGAATAAAAGATATTTTTACTTTATTAGTTTGATAAGTGCAGTTTATTGTTTTAATAAAATACTTTTTATCAAATTGCTAATATTCTTCGAATTCTTTGACTTTCTGTGATTTCACTTAGAATATTCGATGGCACAATTTCTGTCATTTAAATTCTTAACCAAATAATAGAAAATGAATTCATGCATAGCGCTAAAATTAAATTAGCCGGAGAATTATTATGAAAAATATAGTTACTATCAACAACACATTATTTCTTATTTTAATAATTTTTGCCTTAATGAATTTCACATCAGCTCAAACGGCATCACTCCTGGCAACATTCTCCTTACATAATGAAGGAGGTATAATTGTTCCATATCAAAATGGGATGCCGGTACCGACTTTCGAGAGACAAGACAGACAAATTATAGATTTAGAAGGGACCTGGAAAAAACAACGATTTACGGCCGATCATAATATTTCATTAGCAGCAAGAGACTCTGCCGGTTATTCTAATTTATTAACAGAGGCTCAGAATCGATTTTCACCCAATTATAACGATATCGGATGGCAGGCAAAAAATATTCCATCTGTAGAAAATACAATGAATCCCGCTCCCAGCGCTCCCGAAGTTTATCAAGACGGAGTTTGGTACCGTCGGACATTCACCATACCGGACAGCCTAAAAGGACAATTTTTCAAACTTATGTTTTATGCTGTTAATTACATAGCTGATGTATGGATTAACGGGCATTATCTCGGTTATCACGAAGGCGGGTATACTTCATTTGCTTTCGATGTTTCAAAATATCTTAATTATAATTCATCAAATTTAATTGCGGTAAGAGTTGATAATCCTGCATGGGGAACAAGAAATGATATTGTACCATATTATAATTGCGATTGGTTTAATTACACAGGAATAATTCATGATGTTTACCTTGAAGTTTCAAATCCAATTTCAGTAATTAGAACAGAAGTAATACCTTTAGATACTGCCGGGAATATTCAAACCACAGTCACACTATTAAACAAAAGCGGTTATTCCTCAAATGCAAATATTCATATTGATATCTATCATGCAAACATTGATTCTACAAACATTCAATCTGAAACAGCATCTTCTTTAATCGGGGCTTTTGCACAGGTAACAGGAAGCGTTGATAATGCCATTATGATGGACAATGACTCTGCAGGTGTTTGGAGAACTCAGCTAACGGTAAATGATCCTTTATTATGGTCTCCTAAATATCCTAATTTATATATTATGAAGGTAACAGTTTCAGACAGCGGTAAAGTTATCGATCAATACTGCACTCAATTCGGAATTCGTACAATAGTAACAAGTGGGACAAAGGTTTTACTTAACGGCAAGCCAGTATTTTTCACCGGCGTTGCCCGACATGAAGATCATCCGATTTATGGAAGAGCAATTCCCGACAGCGTCATATATACAGACTTAAAAGTCATAAAAAATTTAAATGCCAACATGATAAGAACAGGTCATTACCCTAATG
>JAJYSI010000329.1 GCA_021793635.1 Bacteroidota bacterium | reverse complement strand
TTTTTTTGAATTAGTTTTCATTTTACAATAAACGGGGATATGACAATTAAGGATAATAGTATCTATAATTAGTGGAGGGATGGCTGATAACAATGAGATAGAAATTCGTCTGGTTGAAGATATCCATTATAGCGCTGAAATAATATTAATATTGAGAAATAAGATTCTATCTAATGGAGAACAAATTGCAAGACGTGTACCGGATACTTTTTATCGAAGACAATAAAAATGATTATGAACTGACCATTAGAGAAATAAGAAACTCTTCCATCAAGTTCTTAGAAAGACTTGTGCAAACAAAAAGTGATTACGTTGCGTCTTTACAAGAATTTAATCCCGATTTAATAATATCCGATTATCTACTACCCAACTTTACTGGGATGGAAGCATTAAAAATTAGGAATAAAATTAATATAGAGATTCCTTTCATAATTTTAACAGGCTCAATGAACGAAGAAATAGCCGTAGAGTGTATGAAAGAAGGCGCTAATGATTATGTAATTAAAGATCATATTGCACGACTTGTTCCAGCTATTTCTTCCGTATTAGAGCGAAACAGAATAAACAAAGAGAAGAATGAAATTGAAAGAGCTCTAAGAATTAGTGAATCGCATTACCGGGAGCTTGTTGAACAGGCAGTTATAGGAATTTTTAATACGGACTCAAAAGGCAAAATTTTATTTACTAATGAGAAGGCCTGCCAACTGCTTAGATATTCAAGAGAAGAATTACTGAAACTAAATATCAAAGATACTTATCCAACCGGATCCGATTATTCCCCGGAAAAGCAATACTCAAACTTAGGCAAAGGTTATCCGCTCAATTTTGAAAGATTAATTAAACGAAAAGATGGAACTCTATTTCCAATTGAAGTCAACGTAAAGTTAATGAATGACGGAAATGTGTTGGGCATTATACATGATATTACGGAAAGAGTTGAAACACTAAAGGCTTTGACTGATAGCGAGGGGCGGTTCCGCGTAGTATTTGATAATGCATTAATTGGAAATGCAATAACAAGTCTTGAGGGAAAGTTCCTAAAAGTTAATAATGCATACTGTAAAATGCTGGGTTATAATAAAAAAGAGCTTGTTAACCTTAATATGATCTCGATTACTCATCCTGAAGATGTACAAAAAAGTATTGACTTCATGTCAAAGCTATTTAATGGCGAGGAAGACTCTGTTCACTTTGAGAAACGATATATTTCAAAGGGAGGTAAAGTAATTTGGGCTTTTCTTGGAATAATTGTTCACAGAGATAGCAATGGTAAGCCACTTTATTATATATCACATATTCAGGATATAACCGAGAAGAAAATAACTGAAAATTCTTTGCGGGAAAGCGAGACCCGTTTCCGTTCTTTAGCAGAAACAACAGCAGCGGGAATATTCATCTACCGGGAAGATGGATTTTTATATGTAAATCCTTACGCAGTTAAGATGTCGGAATATTCAGAAGAAGAATTTTTAACGATGCGAATCGGAGATTTAATTCACCCTGATTTTAAGGATGAAGTAATTAAACGAAGTAAAGAACGGCAGATAGGAGCATCAGTTCCCACGAGATATGAATTTAAAATATTGACTAAAAAAGGGAAGGAGCTATGGCTCGACTATACAGCAGGTCTAATTGAATACGATGGTAAACCGGTTATAATCGGAACCGCCTTTGATATTACGACAAGAAAAATTGCGGAAGAAAATTTAAAGGAGAGCGAAAGTCTTTTTCGCACATTGACAGACACAACAACCACCGGAATTTTTATTTACCAAAACGAAAACTTTATAGAAGTAAATAACGCCATGCTATTAATGTGCGGATATTCGAGAGAAGAATTTTTAAGAAAGAAAATTTGGGAAATAGTTCATCCTGATTACAGACAGTTAATTATAAGTAGGGCAATAGACCGTATGAATGGGCTCCCTATTCCTTCCAGATATGAGTTCAAAATCATAACGAAAGAGGGAAAAGAATTATGGGTAGATTTTACCGCAGGTCTAATAAAACACCAAGGGAAAGTTGCAATAATCGGAACCGTATTTAATATAACGGATAGGAAAAATGCTATTTACGAGTTAAGAAAATTACTTCGTGCAATTGAGCAAAGCCCTAACACAGTAATAATCACAGACTTGAATGGCAATATTGAATATGTAAATCCAAAATTCACAGAAGTCACCGGCTATTCCTATGAAGAAGTGAAGGGAAAAAACCCAAGAATTATTCAGTCGGGTTTAACTCCAGTGTCAACTTACCGTGAGATGTGGAATGCCATCATCTCAGGGAATGAATGGCGGGGAGAAATTCTTAACAAAAAAAAGAATGGTGAACTTTTTTGGGAATCAATTGTGATTTCTTCAATTTTAGATACTGAAGGAAAAATAACAAATTTTCTTGCAATAAAAGAAGACATAACAGGAAAGAAGAAATCAGAGGTTAAAATTGTTGAATCGGAAGCGCAGTTCAGATCGGTGTGGGAAAATTCAATTGATGCCCTAAGGTTAACAGATGGAAACAGCATAATTCTGGAAGTTAACCGGGCATACTGCAAATTAGTCGGCAAGACCAAAAAAGAATTAGAAGGCAAAACTTATGATATTGTATACTCCGGTTCTGACCCTCATTTAGTATCAAAATTTAAGGCGGATTTTAAGAGTCGTAAAGTAAGATTGAATTACGAGAATGAGGTTACCTATTGGGACGGAAGAAAAATTTGGTTGGAAATTTCGAATTCTTTTATTGATATAGAAAATCAACCTACAAAACTGCTTACAATATTTAGGAAAATAAATGAACGCAAAGAGGCAGAGAAACAATCAATATCTGCTAAAGAAAAAGCTGAGGAAATGAGCAGGCTTAAATCAAACTTCCTGGCTAATATGAGCCACGAACTACGCACGCCGATGATCGGCATTTTAGGTTTTGCAGAAATATTAAAAGACGAGTTGGAAAACCCTGAGCAAAAAGAGATGATAGAGATTATTCATTCAGGCGGAGAGAGGTTACTTCAGACACTTAACCAACTTCTTGATTTATCCAGGATAGAATCTAATAAGCTTGATCTTAATTTAACTCCCGTTGATTTAAGGAAAACGGTATCTGAGCTAATTAAAAATTATGATAGCGCTGCGTTAAAGAAAAATCTTTATCTAAGACAAAACATCCTAAAGGAAAATATTTGCATTAAAATTGACGAAAGAATCTTCACACAGATTTTTAACAACCTTCTTAACAATGCAATTAAATTTACTAAAGTTGGAGGAATCAAAGTAGAAATTGATGAAGAAACTACATCAGAAAAAACGTGGGCGGTTCTAAGGTTTGTTGATACTGGTATAGGCATTTCCGAAGAGAGCATCAACCTTATCTTTGATGAATTTCGTCAGGCGAGCGAAGGTATAAGCAGAAATTACGAGGGCACGGGTCTTGGTCTCACTATAACTAAAAAGTCTGTGGAACTCATGGAGGGCACAATTTCCGTAAAAAGCGAGGAAGGAATTGGCTCAACTTTTACTATCCGTTTCCCATCTTATAAAGAAGAGATCGCGCAGAAAAAGACAGAGAGTGAAGTGAAGCCCGAGAATGGAAATATTATTTCGGTTTTTGAAAAAAAAGCAAAAATTCTTTTTGTGGAAAATGATATGGCAAGCAGAGAGTTTGTTAAACTCTCGTTAAAAAAGCTTTATGAAATTGATATGGCTGAAGATGGAGAAACGGCGCTTCAAAAAGTCAAAGATAATTTCTATGATATTATTTTAATGGATATAGGATTAGGACGCGGCATGGATGGGATTGAAGCGTCAAAAGAAATAAGAAAGTTTGAGATTTACCAAGATGTTCCTATCATTGCCATTACCGCATTTGCAATGAAAGGAGACAAAGACAGAATCCTTTCACAAGGGTTAACCGACTATATTTCTAAACCATTTGGTAGACAAGATTTGATCGACATTGTTGATAAATATCTTGCGATTGATGAATAATTCTTCGCATATTTTTTTATTGCTTCATATTACTAAAATGTTTTAGATTTGTATATAAGAATAAGTTGTTTTCATAACCTTAAGATACATGAGAAAAGTACTACTTGTTGAAGATGATGAACCGACAAAAGATATCATCAAATATCTTTTAAAAAATATCTGCGAGCTTCAAACTACTAACCGGGGAGAAATAGCAATAGATTTGGCAAATGAAACCAATTATGCGCTAATTTTGATGGATATAAAATTGGATTTTGGGATGAACGGAATACAGGCTACCCAAAGCATTAGAAAAATAAAAGGTTATGAAGATGTCCCCATTATTGCCGTCACCGCATACGCTATGAAGGGTGATGAGGAATATTTTCTTTCACAAGGATTATCTTATTACATAGCTAAACCATTTGATTTGAAAAAGTTTGTTTCCACAATTAGCAATTTTCTGTATTTTGAAAACTGATTTTCAATTTTAGAT
>JAJYSI010000328.1 GCA_021793635.1 Bacteroidota bacterium | reverse complement strand
TTACTTACGATATATGGGGAGATGCGGTTAATATTGCCAGCCGTATGGAGAACGGTTCAATTGGCGGAAAGATAAATATTGCGGGCAGTACCTACGAACTCGTTAAGGATTATTTTAATTGTGAATACCGCGGCAAGATGACTGTTAAAGGAAAAGGAGAGACCGATATGTATTTTGTGAAGGAAGCAAAACTGAAAGAGAGCATAGAAGTCTAAAATTTATTGTAGTTTATTGCGGATTTCTATAATACAGCATCCAATTGCATATATAATGCATTATCTAAATTCCCGTTGATCATGTTGTAGCCTGAACCTAGAGATGTTTCTTTTGGTTTATAGGTCTCGGCATATTTAATTGAAAGCTCAACTTGCGGAAGAAGTTTATATTTAAGAATTAAATACCAGCGTAATCCTTCACCGAATAGGGCAAGATTAGAAAGCACTCCGGCAAATCCGCTTTCGTATTCATAAACTGCGGAGTTGAACGAATCCGTTTTGAAAAATACAATTCTTCCAAGAAATCCGGCAGATCGCAATGGTTGAAATTTTATTTCCTGAAAAAATAAAAATCCTTTTTCAATTCCGATTCCTTTGATATTGAAATTATTAAAATCAAATCTTCCTTTTAAATTAGTTTTATCGTTAAGTTTTTTACTAATCTCAAGTCTATAGTTTTGTCTAGTTCTTCCGGCAACGAGAAGACAATTATTCAAATCCATACCGGTTTCTTTATTTTGGATTTTGAATAAGAGCTTTGTTTCGAATGATGTTAATGGCTTTGAAGTTAGACTTGCTGATAATTCATTTCCATCGGAAGGAAGCGGATTTTGATAGCTTGAAAGCGGGAATTTAAATTGATCAAAATAAAAATTGAAAATACCTGCCGCTGTTTTCCATTTAATTCCGGTATAAATTCCAAGCTCGTTATTAATATCTTTCGAATGCTCGCCGAAACCGAGCCCGTGGAGATTTATGTAGTTTCCCGGATAGCTTCTAATCGAAACAAGAAAACCAAAATTAGTCCCGTTGGAATATTGGAAGCTGTTTATCGAAGCAATCGATTTTCCATTATAAACAGACTCTCCGAAGATGTTAATATTTGGAAAATAAAGATCATAGTAAAAAGAATAATAATTAAATGACGAGCCGCTCTTTTCATTTGTAGAATAAGACTGAAATGATTTATTAAAAGATGAATGATAAACCAAGAAGCCTGCATTTATATTTTTAGAATAATTGAAACCTAATTTTATTCCAAATGAAGTTTCGTAGGCTGTCTTGCGCTTGACAAGTTCGTTAACCGTTCTGTGGTAGCCGTCCAGCGGTACTGATATTATTCCACCGGATACGGAATCAATAGAAGCATCAAAATAATTTCTTGATAGGTAACATGATAGATTAAATGAATTCCAGCTCGAAGTAAAAGCTAATCCGCGAAAAAAATTATTCTCGTCGGTACTGGTATAAGGGATAAATTTGCTGCCTTCTTTCTTTGCCGGAAATATTGCGTCATGTCCTTTTGAAAAGCCATACGGACTCCATACTGCCAATCCCTGCCCAAATTGAAAATTAAAATCTCCTAAGATTATCTGGTCAAAAATCAAAAAATTCTTTATTGAAAGATGCGCAGAAGTAAATTCATTAAAAGGTTTTTCACCGGCATCTTTTTCAAATGTTATTCCAGCCTGAAAATCATCAGAATATTTCCAGAGTAATCTATTGTATTCTTTAATTTGACTGCCTGCAAAAGTGCCGTCAGAGAAGCCGTCTTGCGGCTGCAGTTCTTTGGAAGTTCTGCTTCTTATTTTCAATCCGGAACCGGAATTAAAATATGAACGGAGATTTTTATCATGGAACTTGTTTTGACTGATTATATCATTTTGCACATAAACCATAGGCAAAATATTTTCTACAGTTTCTGATGAAAGCCCTTCAACTGAAAACAATTCATGCTTTGAAAAAAATCTTCCTGTCTTGTCTCTATATTTTATAATGTTCATCGCCGTGCGGAAATCGAGGTAAGGAATTATTTGAAGCTCGTCGATAGTTGCTGAATTAAGATCGATAGGATTATTTGTAAGATCTTCAATTACGTTTATCAACTCGGAGTTTTCCGATTCTTCGGTTGATTCGCCGATTAAATTATCGATGATATCATCTTCAATAGCGACTGCAGAATCAACTTGAGCTAATAGCGGAAATGTAAACGCAAAGAAAAAACATGCAAATATTTTTCTCGGCAGAAGTTTCATTCTTCATCCGGTCTAAAGCTGATAATTATTCCGGCTTGATGCGTTAAGCCTAAATCCGGATGAGTGAAAACCGCATAATCAAGAGAAAAGAGCGAGTAATTAATTCCGATACCTGCAGTAATGCTTGAAGGCTCGTTTGAAAATCCTGTTCTAATTGAAAAATATTTTACTACGTCATAGTTAATTCCAAAGAGCAAAGCAGCATTTTGAAGAACATCTTTTTCTAAGGAAGTATTTAAAGAAATATTACTCATTACATCATAGCTGAAGCCGGTTCTAAACACAACCGGTATCAGATCTTTTTCTTTGCCGAAGCTTGCACGGTTGACATTTTGAATTGCAAATCCCCAGCGGAGTTGATCCGTTACGTAGGCAAGACCGCCTAAATCAAAATAAAATGAATTTGCGGAACCGTAATTTCTAATTGATACTGTATGAAAATTAATTACGGCACCTAAGAAAAATTTGTCTGCTAAATTATAAGAAGCGCCGAGAAGAATTTTATTTTCTTTATATAGGTCAAAGCCGTAGTTCATTCCGCCGATTGCGATTGAGCCCCAATTGAAGGGCTCATTATAAGCTATGTAACCGTTAGCCATCTCACTGAATCCAAATGGTGCCGGCGAATAATAAACTCCGGCTTCTCTCCATTTTATTTCTGAAAGACCGGCAGGATTATTGAACAAAGTGAAGACATCGCTGCTTAATGCCGCGTCCGAATGTGAAAGCGCTATTTGCTTTGCGCCAGGACCAACTTGCGGTAAAATTGAAATCGAAAACAGTAAAAAGCATACAAGAAAAAAGTACCCCGGTTTCATATTACAGGTTACCTTTTATTTAGTTGTTCTATAATATTGAAATTCCTATTTTAAATCAAATTTTATAAGAGATTTTTTAATTTATGAAATACCTCATTCTTTTATTCGTCATATTAACCACAGCAGCTTTTTCACAAGAGCTTAATTGTACTATTTCAATTAACATGGATAATATTTCTATGTCACAGCGTTCTTTGCTTTCCGGTTTCGATCGCGCGATAACCGAATATATGAACAAGACAAGATTTTCAAACAGAGATTGGAATTATGATAAAATAGAATGTGCAATGAATATTTTAATGCTTACTGCTTCGAGCGATGGTAGTTTTACAGCTCAAGTTATTGTTACCAGTGAGAGACCGGTTTATCATTCGGATAAAATTTTGCAAGTTCTAAGAATTAACGATCCGACTTGGGCTTTCACTTATCAAAAAGGACAGGCGTTATATTCAAATCAATCCGTATTTGATCCGCTAACGGGATTCCTTGACTACTACGCTAATTTAATAATCGGATTTAATGAAGAGACGTGGACTGAATATGGCGGGACTCCATATTTTAATCGTGCTATTAATATTGATAATCTTGCTATGAACAGCAGCTTTGCAAAAGGCTGGACCAAAGGAACGGGTAATTATGATAGGGAAACAATAGTTGAAAATGTTCTTAACGACAAATACAGACCTTTTAGAGAAGCTTTCTACCAGTATTATTACGGAATAGATTATTATGAAAATGTAAACAAAGAAAAAGGTATGGAAAAGATTGCTGCGACAATGAGAACGATTGCTTCTTTAAGAGATAAGATTGATTTTAATTCCGATTTACTGAGAGTATTTTTTGATGCAAACAGCGGGACCATAGTCAGCTATCTTAAGAATTATCCTGATAAAAGTATTTTTGTCCTGTTGAAGAAGATCGACCCGTCTCATACCGGATTATATGATAACATTTTATTATCTAACCAGTAAAAAATTAATTGGCTTAATTGAAAATTTGTTTTACAAGTTTGTCAATTAAGCCAATATCAAATCGCGTTAAATATCTTTCTGATAAATCCTATATTTTTTGTAGAGTTCCCCATTCATAGCTCCCGCACCGCGGTTCATCATTTCATTATCTTCAAGAATCCAGCTTGCTTCGCCTAAATCAATACCAAGCTTATGAGCGCGGTTAACAATTTCCCAGTAGAAAACGGAATCTAATCCGCGCTTTTGAAACTCAGGTATAAGACCCAAAGTTATAACCCTTGCCCATTTAATCTTTTTCTTTTCGGTAAAAAGTTTAATAATGCCGAAGGGGAAAAGCTTTCCGTTCAACTGTTTAAAGATATAGTTGAAATCGAGGAGCACCAGGGCAAATCTAACAAGTTTACCTTCAAGCTCTCCAAAAAGAAC
>JAJYSI010000327.1 GCA_021793635.1 Bacteroidota bacterium | reverse complement strand
TCAATTTTATGTTTACTCCCTTTACTCTGGATGGTCTCGGCTTCGTTGATGGCAAACGGACAAGCCAGTGTTTTCCCCCCGAGATTTTTTCCGCAAAAGGTAACTTTCGCTCAATATAAAGATTTGTTTGCGAGATTAAATGTAGCAAAATATTTTCTTAATAGTGTTTTAATATCGGTAAGCGTTACTTTCGTTTCGCTTTTTGTCAACTCGATGGCTGGTTATGCTTTTGCAAAATATAGATTTGCAGGGCAAAAGAGTTTATTTAAACTGCTGCTTAGTTTTATGATTATTCCGGCGCAGGTGACTATGCTTCCTTTATTTTTAATGCTTAAGCAGATGGGTTTAATAAATACATATTTTGCTGTAATCATTCCCGGTATGGCAAGTGTCTTTGGAATATTTCTTATTCGTCAATACTTGCTCTCCATTCCCGACAGCTTAATTGAAGCGGCGAAGATTGACGGAGCTTCCGACTTCCAGATTTATTTCACGATCATACTTCCCCTTGCAAAGCCAATTTTAATTACACTCGCTATCTTTACTTTTATGGGTACGTGGAATGATTTCCTTTGGCCTTTGATAGTTATGACTAATAACTCGATGTACACTCTTCCGGTTGCATTGGCAAATTTAATGGGCGAACATAATCAAGATACTGAGCTTATGATGGCTGGTTCTGTTGTTACAATTATTCCAATAATGGTGGTATTTCTTGCTTTGCAGAAGCATTACCTGAAGGGAATAATGATGGGCGGAATAAAAGGTTAAGGTAATAACAATTTAACACTGTGCTGATTTTAGACCAAAAAAAACTATCTTTTTTCATAATAGGAATTATAAAAATTAAAAATTATTATTAATGGATTATTTCAAAATGCAGAATACAGTTTCAAAAATCTTTCATAAACTTTCATCGAAAACCCTCTCAATATTCTTATTCATTTTTTTGCTGACAAGCTTATCCGCTGCTCAGAATATACAAATCGAAAAGAAAGTAGATAGCTTACTCTCCAAGATGACATTAAAAGAAAAAATCGGGCAGATGACACAATTTGCCGGAGTTAACAAAAAATATGAAGAGATGATCAAGCTTGGAGAGGTCGGTTCATTTTTAGGCGTAAAAGGAGCTGAAAAAATAAATGAGCTTCAAAGGTTTGCAGTTAAAAAATCAAGGCTCGGAATACCGTTGATTTTTGGGAACGATGTAATTCATGGTTATCATACTACGTTTCCTATTCCTTTGGGAGCTGCAGCTAGCTGGAATCCCGGATTAGTTCAGCGGGCAGCTAAGATCGCCGCAGGCGAAGCGGCTCTGGAAGGAACTAAATGGACTTTCGCCCCTATGGTTGATATTGCTCGCGATCCAAGATGGGGAAGAATTGCTGAGGGCGCCGGGGAAGATCCTTACCTCGGAAGCGTAATGGCGGAAGCAGAAGTTAAGGGTTTTCAGGGAAATAAACTTGATAACGATTTAAGCATTGCTGCCTGCGCAAAACATTTTGCTGCTTACGGTGCCGCCGAAGCAGGAAGAGATTATAATACAGTCGATATTTCAGAACGGACTCTGAGAGAAATTTATTTGCCTCCTTTCAAAGCTGCTGTGGATGCCGGAGTTTCTACTTTGATGAGCGCTTTTAATTCGTTAAACGGAATTCCGGCTTCTGCAAACTATCATACTTTAACTCAGATTTTAAGAAATGAATGGGGCTTTACCGGATTTGTTGTGAGTGATTATAATTCGATTGGAGAATTAATCTCTCATGGCATTGCCAAAGATAAAAAAGAAGCTGCCTTGAAAGCCTTAACTGCCGGGGTTGATATGGATATGGTGGGCGATACTATCACTGGAAATGTTTATTCTCCTAATCTTGCTACGCTTGTTAAAGAAGGAAAAATTTCAGAAAAATTAATCGATCAATCGGTGCGTAGAATTTTACGGATTAAATTTGAACTTGGGCTGTTTGATCATCCCTACACAGATACCCTTTATATTAAAAATCATATACCGGATCAAAAATCAAGAGATAGTGCGGCGCTTCGCTTAGCAGAAGAATCAATCGTAATGCTTAAAAATGGAAATAATCTGCTTCCGCTTAGAAAAGATTTGAAATCTATTGCGGTTATTGGTCCGTTAGCCGATGATAAATATGATCCATTAGGACCGTGGGATTGTTCGCCTATCCCGCAAAGAGTCATAACTGTTCTGGAGGGCATAAAAAATAAATTATTGCCGGCGACTAAGATAAATTTTATAAAAGGATGCGATATTGAAAACAATGATGAAAGCCAATTGGATGATGCCGTAAGAATTGCCGGACAATCGGACATTGTAATTCTTGTGGTCGGCGAAGCAGCTAATATGAGCGGCGAAGCTGCTAGTCGAACAAATATTGATTTACCCGGAATTCAAGAAGAGCTTGTTGAAAAAGTTGCAAAGGTTGGGAAACCCACAATTGTGATTCTGATGAACGGCAGACCCTTAACAATTGATTGGATTGCTAAGGACATTCCGTCCATTCTTGAGTGCTGGTTTTTGGGTGACCATACCGGTGATGCTATTGCCAATGTGTTGTTCGGCGATTATAATCCATCGGGTAGATTACCGGTTACCTTTCCAAGATCAGTCGGGCAAATTCCGATTTACTATAATCATTTAAATACCGGGAGACCATTTGACGAAAATAATAAGTATACGAGTAAATATTTAGACTCCCCGAATACTCCGCTTTTTCCTTTTGGCTACGGCTTAAGCTACACAACTTTTAAGTACGATTCGATAAAAATTAGTGAAAACAAAATTAAAATCGGAGATACAACTTCCGTGTCTGTTAAAGTGATAAATAACGGCAAAGCCGCCGGCGAAGAAATAGTTCAACTATATTTAAGAGATTTAGTAGCAAGCGTAAGCCGTCCTGTAAAAGAGTTAAAGGGTTTCAAAAGAATCTATCTTAATCCCGGCGAAGGAAAAACAGTTACGTTTTCTATTACTCCGGCAATGTTAGAGTTCTATAACATCGACATGAAGAAAGTAATTGAACCCGGTAAGTTTCAAATAATGATCGGCGGAAATTCTAACGCCGATTTGTCTGATTACTTTGACGTGGAAGAATAAAAATATGATAATTATCAAATTGCTGTTTGTTTCATTTTTAATAATGAATATATCTCTACCGCAGTCGTCATACTTGCCTAACCGGCAGGCAGGTTATAATCATGTTTTTTTTGATTATAGTTTGACAGATACGGCTTATTATTATAGCGCCGGGGAAGTTATAAAACCGAGTGAGCTTGAAACTATCCGCGGTAAAATTCCGGTTGAAAATAAAATCTTTTTTACTCCTCCAAATTGTTTAAAGTTAAAATGGATATCACGCACGGGCGGAGATTGGTACATGAAAATAAATACGGATAGGTGGAGAGGAAGAGATATTTCTTTTACCGGCGATACATTAAAGCTGAAATTTTTTTCGCATAAAGAAATTCCCGGTGAGGTTTTGCCAAGCATATCTATTCAAAACTTAAGCGGCGCTTCAACTCAACCGCTTAGGTTAAACAAAGTTGTAAAATTTATTCCGGCAAACGTATGGACGACAATTAAAATTCCATTTGATAAATTTGGAAATTCAACCAAACCTATCGATCTAAAAAAAATAAAATCAATAACATTCTCACAAAGCATAGATGATAACGAAGAGCATACGTTATTTATTGATGAGATTTTAGTATATAACGAAACTTCTCCCGAAGAGACGCGATCCGCCACTGTGTGGGATTCCCGAAAAAATGAAGAACCAAAAACACCGTCCGGCTTAAAGGCAAAAGGTTATGCAAGACATGTCGATCTTTCCTGGAAGGCAGAGATCAACAAAGATATTTTAGGAATTGCTATTTACAGATCGCTTGATGGAATTAATTTTAAGAAGATCGCGCTGCAAAATCCCGGGTACAACAGGTTTTCCGATTTCTTAGGTAAAGAAGATGTTACCGCTTTTTATAAAATATCGGCAGTAAGGTATGATGATAAAGAATCCGGATTTTCAGTTGTTGTAAAAGCAACAACATATAAAATGTCTGATGAACAGCTTCTTTCAATGGTGCAGGAAGCCTGCTTTAGATATTACTGGGAGGGCGCGCATCCGGTTGCGGGGTTAGCGCTGGAAAATATTCCCGGCGATAAGAACCTGGTTGCAACAGGCGCCTCCGGTTTTGGAATAATGGCAATGCTTGTCGGAATAGAAAGAGGATTTATAACCCGTGCACAGGGCGTTGAAAGAATGCTGAAGATAGTTAAGTTTTTAGAAAAGGCTGATAGATTTCACGGAGTGTTTCCGCATTTTATGGACGGCAGAACCGGAAAAGTAATTCCACTGTTTGGTAAATATGATGACGGCGGTGATTTAGTTGAAACTTCTTTTTTAATGGAAGGTTTACTATCAGCCCGGCAATATTTCAACAGAAATGTTGATTCTGAAAAAGAAA
>JAJYSI010000326.1 GCA_021793635.1 Bacteroidota bacterium | reverse complement strand
AATTTCAGCCAGCTTTGCACTTGCACTATCTTTTACTTCGCCGTTCTCATTAATAATTTTCTGAATGTAATGCTCGAATAGTTTATCTGCAAATAATCCGGAAGCTAGTTCGAAAAGCAACGGAGAAGTTTCTTTATTTTGTTTTAAATAATTCTGAAGGTTCCTTGAAATAACCGCAAGCTTTAAAATCTCAAGAATTTTTTTGCTGTCAATTACAGCCCCTTCAATCCGGCTTTTGGAAATAGTCTCTTCAAGTTCAGGCAGATATTCAATCGGGGGAATTACATTTTTAATCAATATCTCTTTTGCCTCGCTGACAATTTCTCCTTCATTTTTAATTCTGGATTGAGTTGTAAACGGCATTGAAGATAAAAGAATATTTTTGCCTATCTCCGTTATACAATATCTGGCGACGTACTGCAGAACTTTTTGATATTCCAATTTTTCAAGGACTTGAGGCGAGATCATAATGTCGTATCTTTATTATTAATGTAGTCCTTAATAATTTCTTTCGTCTTCGGCGTGTAGCTGGATATATAATTTACAGTAGCTGGCAAGATATTGTAGACTCTTTTATAAAACATAGAAGATTTAGACGACTGTTTCGATGGCACACTGAATACATTAAGTAAAAAGAATACTGCGCTCAGGAAAAATAAAATTTGGACTGCCCCGAAGACTCCGCCAATAATCTGGTTAATCCAATTATTTACCTTGTCAAATGGATGAACAAGTCTTTTAATAATTGCAAAGACAAGAATAACTAAAAAGAAAATTGTTATCCCCGCAATAATCTGGGAAAGATAAAACTCAATGCCGAAGATTCTTTCAATTGCTCTTCCTAATTCGCCAGAAAATCTTATTGCAAGATAAATTCCTAGTCCGAACCCAACCAAGCCTATTATTTTCCTTACGAAGCCGTCTTTATATCCAAGAATAAACCCTATTAATACAACAACAATTATAATAATATCAAGTACGTTCAAATTCTGTATATCCTTATCATAGTTATCAGATCCAAATAAATTTTTCTATCACTCTAAATTCTAATCTAAGAGAGAAACAGCATAACAATATATTCATAAACTTGCTTTCTCTATTAATAATATAATGATATCATTATATCAATGTTAAATTCAAAACTCGGCATCTTAAGCCTGATTTGAAGAATTTAAATAACTTTCTACTGCAGCTTTTACTATTTTCCCGTCAACCTTGCCTTTTAATTCTTTCATAACCTGCGGCATTAGTTTCGGGAAGTCTTCTTTATTCTTTGCACCGATGCTTTCTGCAATCTTCCTTACCTCAGCTTTGATTTCTTCTTCCGTTAATTGTTTCGGAAGATATTCCTGAATTATCTTCAGTTCATTTTCTTCCTTAGAAGCAAGATCCTCCCTCTTGGCTAACTGGTACTGCTCAATAGCATCTTTTCTTTTTTTAGCTGCCGAGCTTAACAGTTTTATTTCTTCCTCCGCATTCAATTCTTTGCCGGTTCCGCTCTTTTCAAATTCAAGTATCAAAGCCCGGATTGATCTAATTGTTTCAAGGCGTAATTTATCGCCGGACTTCATTGCTGCTTTTAAATCTTCATTTATTTTATCTCTTAAGTTCATTTAATCTCCGGTATTTGTTTCAGCAAATATATTAAAAATTCATCTTACTAAAATTACTTTGTCATCATAGGCAATAGCTTAATTATGTACAGTTGACTGCATTGGATAAGCAATAGAAAATTGGAACAATGGAGTATTGCACATTTCCATTACTCCATTATTCCAAATAGTTATTTAAAGATTTATTCAGATTTCAAATTTAATACCTTGGGCAAGCGGAAGTTCATTGCCGTAATTAATTGTATTTGTCTGCCGCCGCATATAAGCTTTCCATGCATCGGATCCGCTTTCTCTTCCGCCGCCGGTTTGTTTTTCACCGCCAAAAGCCCCGCCAATTTCTGCGCCTGAAGTTCCGATATTTACATTTGCAATTCCGCAGTCGGATCCTTCTACTGAAAGAAATTCCTCTGCTTCTCTAAGATTATTTGTAAAGATTGAAGATGATAATCCCTGAACTACTCCGTTATGCAATTTAATAGCATTGGAAACATCACCGGAATACTTTATTAAATACAGGATGGGAGCAAAAGTTTCTTCCTGAACTATTGAATAATTATTCTGTGCTTCTACAATTGCCGGACGTACATAACATCCCGATTCATATCCTTTTCCGGTTAATACTTCTCCGCCAAAAATAACCTTACCGCCTTCGCTTTTTACTCTTTCAAGAGCCGAAATAAACATTTTGACCGCATCTTTATCAATCAAAGGTCCTACGTGATTTTTTTCATCAAGCGGATCTCCTATCTTCAATCCTTGATAGGCTTTAATAATAGATTCTTTAAGTTTTCCATAAATAGACTCATGGATAATTAATCTTCTGGTTGTGGTGCATCTCTGCCCGCAGGTTCCAACTGCGCCAAAAACAATTGCCGGAAGCGCAAGCTTTAAGTCTGCATTTTCTGTTAAGATAATTCCATTATTCCCGCCAAGTTCAAGAATAGATTTTCCAAACCTTTTGGCAATAACTTCTGCGGCATGCTCCCCAACTTTTGTCGATCCTGTTAATGAAATTAATTGAACATCATTATCTCTTAAAATTCTTTCCCCGACTGTTGAACCTCTTCCAATAACTAAAGAAAAAATTCCTTCCGGAAGATTATTTTCCTTTATTACACCGGCAACAATATTCTGAACAGCAATAGCCGAAAGCGGAACTTTAGAAGAAGGTTTCCAGATACAAACATCTCCGCAAACTGCCGCAATCATAGCATTCCATGAATAGACAGCAACCGGAAAATTAAATGCGGTTATTATTCCTACAGTTCCTAGAGGATGATATTGATCGTACATTCTGTGGCTGGGTCTTTCAGATGCCATTGTAAATCCGTAAAGCTGCCTGGATTGTCCCACAGCAAAATCGCAGATGTCTATCATTTCCTGTACTTCACCAAGACCTTCCTGCAATGATTTTCCCATTTCATAAGAGACTAATCTTCCAAGGTATGGTTTATATTCTCTTAGCTTCAGTCCTATTTGTCTTACAATTTCACCGCGCTTAGGAGCGGGAACTTTCCGCCAATAATTGAATGCTTCTTTTGCTTTAGTTATAATTTGTTCATAATCTTTTTCTGACGCCTGGTAAACCGAAGCAATATATTTACCGTCAGTCGGTGAAGAAATTTTTAACTCGCCTTCACTGGTTGTTTTGAACCATTCTAAACCCGTGCTTGAACCAAAATTGTTTTCCTTGATTCCAAGCTTTTCCAAAAATTCCATTGTATCCTCCTTTGGAATGTTAAATTGCACTTTTTACAAATTTTTGTTTATAATTATAGAAATTTAGACAAATGAAATCAGAAGTTCAATTAAGTTTAATTTTTAAAATGATATTAACATAATTTATAGATAAAAATTAGGAATAATTCTTTTAATATTGATAATTCAACTTTTAAATCTTAGATTTGCCGTAGAAAGTTTGGTTTTAGTATGATAGCACTAAAAGATTTCAAAAAAGAGACGGGGTTCAAAAGCTTACGAAGCTATCTTGTCTCCAGGTTCGAGAATGTATTCTAATTCCCTCCAATAATTCTATCTGTTTTAAATCTTAATCATTTAGACTTAAAGTCACTTGTTCTTCTTGGTCTTAATCTTAATCGTTCTCTTAATCGGATTTAGATTATTGATCAAGAATGTTTCAAGATAAATTAGAATGATTAAGAGCAAGAATTTAAACAATAAAATTTCTAAAAATTAATTTTTCCTCACCACAAGGAGGTGCGATTATGAATAACAGCATTTTAAAACATGATGACGTTTTAACCGAACATTCTATCTCTTCGGAAAGAGTACATGAAACATTAAGTACTTATATGCTTGCCGACGGCTTTGAACTTGTGCTTGATCTTGAAAAAAGTTCAGGCTCTCATATTGTCGATGCCAGGACAGGCGAAGTTTACACAGACTTTTTTACTTTCTTTGCTTCGTCGGCTTTAGGAATAAATCATCCAAAGCTGATGACAGAGCATGTAAGAAAAGAAATTCTTACTGCCGCAATGAATAAGCCTTCTAACTCCGATATTTATACTATTCAGATGGCAGAGTTTGTTGATACCTTTGCGCGCATTGCAAAACCGGATTACATGAAATATTTATTCTTTATTTCCGGCGGAACTTTAGCAGTTGAAAACGGCTTGAAGGTTGCTTTCGATTGGAAGGTTCGCAAGAACTTTACGAAAGGATATAAAGAAGAAAAAGGAAATCAGGTAATTCACTTTAAGCAGGCATTCCATGGAAGAAGCGGATATACTATGTCCTTAACAAATACAGAATCTGTTAAGATAAAATATTTTCCAAAATTCGAATGGCCTAGAATTACAAATCCGAAATTAAAATTTCCTCTTGAAGAAAATCTTAACGATATAATCAAGCT
>JAJYSI010000325.1 GCA_021793635.1 Bacteroidota bacterium | reverse complement strand
ATCAAAAAACTACTATCCAAATATGAGGCAATAATCGAAGAGATAAAATTCGATGAGGAAGTCAGACTCAGTTACTTTGTTAATCCAAAAAAGGTTGAGATGTTATCTTTTGAGTTGACGGAATTATCGAAAGGGGAGACAAAGATTTCGGTTGGAAGTTCAGTTGTATATCTATAACATTCATGTACCGGACAATTAAAAGGTATACCTTGACAATTTTAGAAACTTTATTCATATTTGCTGAAAGCAATAATTATTAAAAGGAACGTTTGTGAAAAATAATTTTAATGTCACAGCAAATAAGTTAGCCGAATTAACCTTCTCCCTCCTTGGAAGCTGTCAGGAAAAAGAACTCCGGCTTGCAGAATCTTACGGATTAACTTCGGTAGAATTCCGCTGCCTGAGATTATTTGGGTTGAATGAACCCATGAATAATAAAAGCATTGCAGAAAAAATGAATTTAAGCCCGAGCCGTTTAACACGCATAATTGACGGTTTAGTCAAAAAGGGTTATGTGATAAGGAATATCAATAAAATTGACCGCAGGAATATGCAACTTGATTTATCTGAAAAAGGTAAATCGCTTGTCGGGCAGTTGAACAGAGCCTATATGGATGTCCATAAGGAGATTTTGGAAAATATTGATGAAACACAGCATCAGCCGCTTCTGAAGGCAATGTCCGATATGATGGAAGCCCTAGATAAATGGATATCTAAAAGCTGATATTACTTTAATTGATTTCTTTTAAAATCATTCAGGTACATTTTTGCGAATTCCAGATCGGATAGTAGTTCTGTTAGATTTGAAAAATTTTGCTGACTAAACTCTAAGAAATTCTCATCGAAGTGTTTTCTTAATTCATTATTGGAATTTCGGAGTATATGTCTGAGTTGCCCGGATGTCTTTTCTATTGTGGAAGTGAAATCTTTCTTTATTCCTTCGATATTTTTAATCTCGGAATTACCTGAATGATTTTTCAATATCCGCATCAATCCCATAGCATACTTTGCCGAAAACAATAGTTCTTCAAATTCTTTTTGATTTGCATTATCAATGGCAAGTTGGAAAATTCTTAAAAGTTCAAGCTTTCTTTTCAATTTTGATTTAGAAATTATTTCTACTTCGTTTACAAAATCCTCAGGCTTCATTAAATAAATATCATTCATCGAACTTCCTTTACTTTTGGCTAATTTATAACTTTATGCCGAGTCCGATTCCATCACCGACCGGTAGGATTGTTGTCATTAGGCTTTTTTGTGAAGTGAAAATTTTGTTAAACTCCCGGATATCTTTTGTGGAATTTCTTTGATCTGACGGAACCCTTGGAGATGCTGCGTAACCTTTCCATAATAAATTGTCGACAAAAATGATCCCATCTTTTTTAAGCAGTATCAGGCAATAATCAAAAAGCCTTTTATAATCTCTTTTATCTGCGTCAAGAAAGATGAAGTCATATTTTTTATCCAACCTTGGCATAACATCAAACGCATTACCTTCCATTAAAATAATCTTATCGTTAAGACCGGCTTTGGAAATATTTTCCTTAGCTAATTTTATATTATCCTGACTTTTTTCAATTGTATGAAGTATCCCCTTTTTCTTTAGATTTCTTGCAATTATTATTGAAGAATAGGCGATTGCGGTTCCTAACTCAAGAACTCGTTTCGGTTCAGTCATTGAAATTAGGATTTCCAATAACCTTGCTGAGTCTTTCGATAAAATAGGCACACTGTTTTTTACTGCGAAGTCTTCAAGCTCAAGGATTAAAGGGTCAGTCTCTTGCCCAAAGCTTTGTAGATATTTTAACTGGGAGGGGTAAATAATTTTTTCCATTATAGAACCTCATTTATATTATATATTGATGTTATGCAACTCGGTTAATATTGGAGTTGTGGAGCGATGGAGTAGTGGAACAATGGAGTAGTGGAATTCATAAGCTTTTTCCCATTATTCCAATATTCCATCATTCCATTTTTGCGTAAGGTGAATTATTTATTTCAGTAATAATAATTTATTGCTATAATTTTGTCCACCGAGCGTGAGAATATAAAAATAAACGCCGCTTGAACATGTGATTCCGTAAGCTGATTTCCCATCCCATGTTACTGTAGTTAAGCCGGTTTGAGTCATTCCGTTGAAAAGAGTTTTAACTATCTGACCTAATCCGTCGGTTATAATTAAGCGGGCGTTTTGGATTGATGTAGAATAAAATTGTATTTTCATTTTTTGGTTCGAGGGGTCAAAAGGATTAGGGTAGCTAATGCCTAAAACATTTTGCGGAGGAGTAGTAATTGGAGGAGGGATTACTGTATCGCCCACGGAAGAAATAACTTCGTCTCCGCTATTAAATGAATAGTAGCCGCTTACTGGTTCTTGAATCTGATTTCCAATGCTGTCTTTATATGTGAAGTAGAATCTCACTTTATCTCCTGATGGAATTTGCGGAAACAAAAAAGAATATTTTAGAGTGTCGTCATATTTTAGATTAACATCTACAAAATTTGACGATTCCACCGAGTAATGAAGTATTGCAGTCGAAGGTTGAATCCCCGTATTTGAAAAAAATATTTTATTCAGTGTGTACTGATTTTGAGTTGAGTCATAATAAAGATTTGGAAAGTTGATTGCTTTTTCAGCTGAAACCAGACCGTAACCCCTGTCATTGTTTGGTTGCGAGTAATTGTCTGCAGTTTCCATCAATATTTGTCTAACTTGTACATTCGTTAACTTAGGATATGCAGAAAGTAGCAATGCTGCAACACCGGCAGTTATAGGAGTTGCAAATGAGGTACCGCTGCCTGTTCCGTATGAGCTATAACCGCTGGCAACATCGGCTCCATAATTATTTGCGCCTAAGGCCACTAACTCCGGCTTTATTCTTCCATCATATGTTGGACCCCGGGAACTGAAGGCAGTTACCTGATTGAGAGCATCAACTGCGCCGATTGTCAGAGCATTTATTCCGTCGCCTGGCGTGATTATATAATGCCAGGAATTGTCTCCTTCATTACCTGCAGCAGTAACCGTTACAACACCTCTTTGAAAAGCAAGCGCAATAGCTTTGGCACAGATTGTTGTTTTGCCATCCATGTCTTTATAAGTATAGGAATAAGTTGTATCGTCAAAAATATTATATCCAAGAGAACTTGTAGTTACATCAACACCCATTCCTTCCATCCACTCAAGTGCTGCTGCATAATTATCTTCTTCAATATGGCTCTCACTTCTATCGTCTTCGGTTTTTGCTAGAATAAATTTTGCATCGTGAGCAACGCCGATAATATTTCCCGGCTTATATCCGCCGATTAAAGAAAAGACAAAAGTTCCATGATCTCCAGAACTTGGATCATCACCCGGCTGAGGCGCAGTAGAAGTTACATGAAAGACATAATTATATTCTGCCTGCACGTCTTGATTTACGAGTGATTCATGCTGGCGCCAAATAAATCCGTCGTCAAGTATCCCGATAATAACGCCTTTACCGGTAATTCCTTTTGCATGCACCTCAGGAATATCAGACATATTAAATTCTTGAAATGACGGGCCATATAGAGGATTGGAAGATGTGCCGGAAATTTTCTGAGGAATTATTTTCTCAAGTGAATTTGAGTTTTTAAAACTAAGAATTCTAACCGGGTCAATGTTTTTTACAAAAGATAATGCTGAAATTTCTTTTAGCTGCGCGTCAGTCAAATATGCAGAAATTGCGTTAAACCAATTCAATTCATTTTCGACCTTGACACCAAGGTTTTCAATAGCGGTTACATAATCAGGTTTTACAGGAATGTCCTCGTAAGTAATAATATTTTTCCCCATTACTTTTTCACGTCGTTCTATACTTCTTGCAGATAGCAACTTCAAAGCGCTTTGGTAGACAGCCTCAGTTTTGTACAATGCTTTTCCCGGGGTTATGCCTTTGTCCTTAAAATATATTAAGTACTTTGTCTGCGGAAAGATTAACGAAGTTGTTATCAACAAAAAATACAGAGTAAGTTTCTTCATCTTGATTTTTCAAATTGAGTTATTAAAGTATTTAAATCTCTTAAATAGAAATATATCTTGGATAGTTCAAAGTAAAAAATCAAATTGTAATATACTTAGTGGATTATTGAGAAAATCCGATTTATTCTAATTGAGCTAAATAATTTTCTTAACTGATAAATAGGAACTGATCCCTTCCATGACCAATATATCATCAAAGCTTTTCCTATAATCAAATCTGAGGGGACAAATCCCCAGTAGCGGCTATCCATGCTGTCGTCGCGATTATCGCCCAATACAAAATAGTAATTTTTTTTGAACGTATAACTTCTGGTTGGTTTATCATTAATCGTAATAACAGTTCCTTCAACGCTAACCGCGGGTTTATCAAATTCTCTGTCAATAATGGTTTGCCACTTATTAATATTTTGCGGAGAGATATCAATCGTCATTCCTTTTTTAGGAACAATCACCGGACCATAGTTATTGCTATTCCACTTTTCACCGGG
>JAJYSI010000324.1 GCA_021793635.1 Bacteroidota bacterium | reverse complement strand
GCATTTTCTCCAGTGACGCATTTTTTATTTTACCGCTTGCTTCGATTTGTTTTATTTGCTGCTGTAAAGCTCCTACTTCTTTTTCATCTACTTTTCCTTCTAAATAAGCAATTGTTATCAACTCAGTTGTTTGCTGAAATAATGAACTTGCTTTTTCCAAATATTCTTTTTCTTCTTGTGATGTTGCCGTGATATTTTTTGCTGAGGAAGTAAATTCTTTTGCATATATATTTAATCCTTCTGCTTGTAAACTTGCACCTAGCGCTTTTGCTTTCGTTAAGTTGTTGGCTGCACCAATGAATACATAACTTTTCCCTTCCATTGCAATAATGTTTGCTGGTATATCTTTCTTTTCTATTTTTTTCACCATCTCTTCAGCTGCTTCACTATTTGTAAACACACCAGCTTGAATGAGACCAAATGATACTGGGGCAACTTCCACATCTAATGACGTTTGTTTAGATTTTTTTTCTCCAGTTGTGGCACTCACTTGTTCTGCTTCGCGATCTTGGGCAATATAATCACTAGGACTGACGAATTTCAAAATGATAAAACCAAATAAAATGCCTAGTGCAATTGCTCCAATACTTGCTAGAAAAAAACCAGATAAACCAGGCAAATGAAATCGTTTTTTCTTGCTTTTCTCTTCCTCTTGATCAACGTAATTTATTTTTGTAAGGTTCTTTACCTGCGTTTCATCTACTTCAGGTAAAACCCATTCAAAATGCTCTTCATCTTTTTCTTCCTTGCTCGCAGCTGTTTCTTTTTTGCTATTTTTCCAATCATGTACAGGCCAAGATTCTTCAAAAGAACGCTCTTTTCCACTAATAACAACCTTTATTTTTTCCTCCTTCTTATTCTTCATCTGCTTGTCCGAACTCCTCTCATCGATTAACAATTTTGGAACAATGCTATCATAGAAAACAAAAAAAAGAACAAGACTTTTGTCGCCTTCTTCCAAATTGTATTCGCCAATTTTTTTAACGATATTATTGAAAGTTCGAAAAGTAAAGATCTAATATTTCTTTATGATAAAAATAAGCAATCAATGTACCTACTGCAATAAAAGGGACAAAGGGAATCGGCTCTTCCTTTCTAAAAAAGCCTGTATAAATACCAATGATACCTACAATAGCCCCAATAAAAATAGATGCAAGCAAAGAAAGAAAAGTTACTTTTAACCCCAATGCTAGGCCGAGTAAAGCAAATAGCTTGATATCTCCTCCGCCAATTCCACCTTTACTAAAAATAAAAATAACCATTAACAACACGTACATACATATGGCTCCAAGTACGGAGTCCCACCAAGGGGAAAGCGGATAAACAATCCGTTCACAGACAAATATAACTAAAAAGACGATAAGAATCTTATTTGGAATAATCATATAAGTAACATCTGAAACAAATAGAATGATAAATAAAGAGATCAATGTCCAGACAACGATCAATTCAAAAGTAAACCCAATTTTCATATAGGCAAAAACAAACAACATACCTGTTAAAAGTTCACCAATGACATATATCGGAGAGATCTTTTTATGACAAAATCGACATCTCCCTTTGAGTAAAATAAATGAAAAAACGGGAAACATATCATAAAAAGGTAAAGGATGATGACAATTTGCACAGGCAGATGAAGCGATAAAAACAGGCTTTTTCAATGGGACTCTTAAACCAATTACATTAAAAAAAGATCCTAGCACTAGTCCATAGATAAAAATAATGATGATCATTTATTCGACATCCTATCTTCACTTCACTATACTACTATTTCATCTGGGGAATGATCATGCTGACTGGGAGAGAATGCTATTAAAAAGAGGAAAAACGGGATCTAAATCGGAAGCCATTAGCGAAAGGGGAAAGTAACAAAATGATAACAAATATGAAAGGTAATATTTATAGGTTTATTAAAAATATATTAACAAAATAATATGAAAATTTCAATAAATAAAAGGGAGAGGAGTCACTTCGCGTACCTCTCTTTATCATCTTGACCATTCTCAAATTTCAACCGAAGTTACCAATTATTAATAAACATGAACAGAAAAGAAGTGACTCCTTCTCATTGCTAAGGCTCTCATCCGTCATATCGATAGGCCTTTCATTTTTACGATCGATATTGAATTTCAATCTTGTCCTTCGATAAGATCAACTAAAAATGGTTTCATTGCTGATAAAAAATAAAGGGAACCAGTGACAACTAGTACTTCCTCATCCTTTAATGAAACCGATAAATGTCGTAATAATTTTTGCCAATCCGGCACTACTGTTGCTTGACGGTGCGGACTCGCCTCTAGTAATTCACTTGCAGATGCTGCACGGGGAACATCAAACTCGGTAAAATATAATTCACTATCAAGACTTTCTAAAATGGATAAGATGTGCGATAATTCTTTATCACGTAAAGCTGAGAAAACAATTTTTAGCGAGCGGGAAGGATAGCGCTTTTGCAATGTCTTTACTAACGCCCGCATTCCTTCCGGATTATGAGCACCATCAATAATGATTGGCGGATGATATTGAAGCAACTCCATGCGGGCTGGCCAATATGCTTTCTTTAATCCGCTACGCAATTCTTTTTCAGATATTTGAAAGCGGTGATATTTTTGCAAATAAAGGATTGTCATCACTGCTACTCCTGCATTCTCTACTTGGTGAGCACCTAGCATAAGTAATTCTAGGTTTTGGATTTCACCGAATATTGACTGAAAAGAAAAACGTTCTCCTCTAGCAATGGAAAAGTCATGAAACACTTGAAACTGTTCATTCATTGAATAGATGACCGCTTCCATTTCCCTTGCTTTTTCTTGAATGATCTCATTTGCTTCGTGTTGTTTCACCGCTGTAATGACCGGAACATGACGTTTCATAATTCCTGCTTTTTCGGAAGCAATTTCTGCCAAACTAGAGCCGAGAATATGGGTATGATCTAATCCGATGTTTGTAATAATGCTTACTATTGGCGTTAAAATATTTGTTGAATCTTGTTTGCCACCGAGTCCAACTTCAAAAATAACTAGATCAACCGGTTGGATGCGTGCAAAATAATAAATTGCCATTGCTGTTATTACTTCAAATTCAGTTGGTGATCCTTCCTCTAACTCTTCCATTTCTTTTACTATCGGCTGCATGACTTGAACAAGTTGGACGATCTCATTATCTTTAATCGGTTCCCCATCAATGCTAATTCGTTCATTGAATTGTTCAATCGCAGGAGAAGTGAATGTCCCGACATGGTAGCCAGCCTCCGTTAGCATGGAACGAATATAAGTAACAGTGGAACCTTTACCATTCGTTCCCCCAACATGGATGACCTTTAATTCTTTTTCAGGGTGATCGAGTTTTTCCATCATCTTTTTCATTCTATGTAAACCGGGTTTTATGCCAAACTGAAGTCTGGACTGAATCCATTTTATTGCGTCATTATATGTTAAATTCATTTGTGCACCTCTAACGAATGTTGAAAATGATCACGGAAAGACGAACTCGTTTGAACGAATTCGCCTTTCTTTTTTTATTCTTCTTTTAACTCTTTGATTCGTTTCTCCACTGTTGCTCTTTTCTCTAAATAATCCTTTTCTTTCAACCGTTCTTCATCTACTACCTTTTTCGGCGCTTTGTTCACAAAGTTTTCATTGCTTAATTTCCCTTGAACACGAGCAACTTCTTTGTCCCACTTTTCCCATTCTTTCTGTAAGCGGGCCAACTCCTCTTCAATATTAATTAATCCTTCAAGTGGTAAAAATAACTCGACACCTGTTAACACTGCTGTCATCGCTTTCTCAGGCACTTCTACATCTACATCCATTACTAATTTATTCGGATTACAGAAACGATCAATATATGCTTTATTCTTTTGTAATACTTTTAAAACTTCTTCATCTTTCGCTTTAATCATCAACGTAATCTTCTTACTTAATGGGGTATTTACTTCAGCCCGGATGTTCCGTACTGCACGAATGATTTCTACTAGTAATTTCATTTCTTTAGCAGCAACTTCATTATGCACTTCTTTATTTACTTTTGGCCATTCAGCAACTGTAATTGACTCCCCTTCATGAGGTAGATTTTGCCATATTTCTTCGGTGATGAATGGCATGAATGGATGTAATAAGCACATAATGCGATCTAAAACGTATGCTAAAACAGATCTCGTCGTTTCTTTCGCTGCTTCATCTTCACCATAAAGTGGTAATTTTGCCATTTCGATATACCAATCACAAAACTCATCCCAAATAAAGTTATATAGTGTCCGTCCCACTTCCCCAAATTCATACTTATCAGCTAAATGTGTAACTGTTTCAATCGTTTCATTTAGGCGAGTTAAAATCCATTGATCAGCTACAGATTTTTCCCCACTAAGATCGATCTCCTCGTAGGTAAGACCGTTCATATTCATCAGTGCAAAGCGCGAAGCATTCCATATTTTATTTGCAAAATTCCAAGTAGCTTCCACTTTTTCTATACTAAACCGCAAATCTTGACCTGGTGAGCTAC
>JAJYSI010000323.1 GCA_021793635.1 Bacteroidota bacterium | reverse complement strand
GGTGTTACTACATGGCGTAAATAACATAAAAATATCACGTTGATAATCGGATTTATTATTTGTACATTTGGCTTGTACAATTGCAAAAGGATGATGAAATGAATACGATTCAAGTAAGTGAGCTTAGAGCGAATTTGATGAAGGTTATAAAAGAAATTGAGCACGGTTCTAGTGTAAAAATTACATCAAGAGGCAAAGTAGTAGCTAAACTTATACCACCCGGCAGCGGCAAGGAAGAAGCAAAAAACAAATTAAAGGAGCTTGGTAAAAAAGCAGTTATAAAAGATGTTTTATCGCCTATTGATTCTAAATGGGAGGCCTTAGGTAATGATAACGGTTGATACTCATGTTATTATTTGGAATGCGTTAAAACCAGGATTGTTAAGCCGGAACGCTAAAAAGGCAATTGAAAAAGCAAATGATACTGACGGTATACTGTTTTGTGAAATATCTCTCTGGGAAATTGCAATGTTAACTAAAAAGAAAAGACTGATAATAGATATTTCTTATCTTGAGTTTATAAAATTATTGAGAGCGGCTAATAATTATATTTTCAAGGAATTAACACCGGAAATAGCCGGATTATCTGTAGACTTGCCGGAAGAAATAAACCAGGATCCGGCAGATAGAATAATTTGTGCTACCGCAATTTTAAACAACGCACAGCTTATAACTGCTGATAAAAATTTAAGAAAAGCAAAGAGCGTAAGGACTTTGTGGTAGTTGAATAATAAACGGCGATGGAGTTCGCCTAAAGAATCCTGGATTAACCGGGGTTGATGACTCCTACCATCTTGTTCCGATAATGACGGGACGAGGTGATAGGAGTTTTTTTTATTTGTACATATGAATTACGATTACAAAAATATAATTCTGGAAAATATAAACCCCACAACCGGTTTACTTAACAGCAAAGCAGGATGCGCTGTTTGCAGTGCAATAATAGATTACGAATTTGATCTATTGTCTAAACTTCAATATGAAATTCACAACAATGAAAGCATAAGAAAAGAAGTTGCGGAAGAGGGTGGCTTCTGTAATTTCCATTTTAGGCAATTCAAAAAGATTGCTAGCGGACTTACAAATATTGCGTTGCTGAAATCGCTTATCGAAAGCAGCAGCTATAAAAAGGATAATTTTAAAATTGAATGTAGACTATGCAAGCAAATTGACAGCTACGAAAATTCCTTAATATCAGCGCAAATTGAATTGTTAAAGGAAGAGTCTTTCAAGAAAAAGTTTTATAATACAACGGGTCTATGCTTTGAACATTTCAGGCAAGTAATTTCAATGTGCGATAATGAAAACATAAAAAATTGGCTGAAAGAAATTCATGTCGTACAAATAGAAAAAATGCAGTCAGATTTTGAATACATGTTGCAGTTTAAATCTTTTTATGAAATTGACCGTGAAAAGCGTAAGCTTATAAATATTATGATTGAAAAATTTGCCGGAAGAAAAACACATGCTTTGTAGTTGGTGGAAAGTGGTTGGTTGTGGGTCGCGGGTGTCTTGCGACAACAGAGTTATTGACCATTAGACGTTGGACAAAAGTAAAATATCATGATAGATAATTTAAAAAAAATTAAAGAAAGACTTAACGTAGTAATTAAAATCATTACGGAAGTTGCGGACAAACGGAAGGATACGGAAGCCATTCTTCAATTGAGCCTGCTTAATTTTGAGATTGGCTTTTGGTCTGAAGTAAGCTTAATAAAATATTTACCGGAAATAAAAGAAAGGCTGATTAACTTAATTGACGAAATTAAATATACGGTAAATGCAGAAGAGAGATTTGTGCTGTTCCCTTTACCGGATATAAAAAGTCAAACTTACGAGATAGGAAAAAATTATATGAGAAATTTTTTCGAATGGCTGAAACCGGAAGACAACCTAACACCGGAACAACTTATGAAAATTTTTGAAGATGAGCTTTTCCGGCTTGATGAAGCTAAAGAATTATTAGAGAAAATGGAAACATTAACGCAACAAAGGAAAGGAGAAACCTTTTGACAATTACGAGAAAGCTTTTAAATGTAAAATCAGACCTCGTAAAAATAAAGAATGATTTTCTTTCATTAATTGTCTCCCCTTTTAATTGGGATATTGACCAAATAAATTATTTCTTAAGTCTGCTTGCATTATTGACTGTTAGCTTTTTTGTGGATGAGTTTGTTAAGAATTATATAAAAACTATTCATGATAATTTTTTAGATAATATTTTTGCATGGGCACATTTATACGGCAAGCCTCCAATTACTATTTATTCATTTATAATATTTTATTTCGGAGGATTGTTTTTAGCAAAAGATAAGTTACGAGTAATCGGCGTAAAAATATTTGAGTCTTTTATTTTCTCCGGAATAATAGTTACAATAATTAAATCAATTATAGGCAGATGGCGCCCTTACACCGGACATGGAAGCTGGTCATTTGTATTCTTTACTCTTGGACCAAACGAACATCTTTCATTTCCATCCGGTGACGTTGCAGTGGCGTTTGCTTTCTCTGTTATAATTGCCGGAATATTAAAAAATAAATTATGGGAAATATTTTGGTATTTGCTTGCTGTGCTTACGTTAATTGGAAGGATTTATCACGACCAGCATTGGCTAAGCGATGTAATCGCGGCAGCCGTCATTTCAATTTGGGTTGGAAATTATATTAACAAAATATCTAAACAAAAACCGGAGTTATCATGAGCCATGAGGTAAAAACAAAAGATGAACTTAAAATAGAATCTGAAGAAAACAACAACAACAAATGGTTGAATAAAAGCGTTATAGGCATGGGCTTAACCAGCTTCTTTTCAGACGCAAGCCATGAAATGGCTACTACAGTGCTGCCGGGATTTTTATCAGTAATCGGCGCACCGCCTTCGGCGCTTGGAATTATTGAGGGCGTTTCCGATGCTGCATCAAGTTTTATTAAGCTTTGGGCAGGATGGATTTCGGATAAATTAGGCAAAAGAAAATTATTGGCTTCTGGCGGATATTTTATAACCGGAATTTCGAAAGCCCTTTTTGCATTTGCCGCAACCTGGCATCTTGTTTTTCTAGGCAGACTAACTGCATGGATCGGCAGAGGATTCCGGGGCCCGATTAGAGATGCAATGTTAGCCGATGCAGTTGATCCGAAAGTAAGAGGAAAAGCCTTTGGCTTCCATCGAGCCGGGGATACATTAGGTGCTATTGTCGGACCGGTAATCGGAATAATATTGTTGGAAGTATGGCAGCCGTTATCCATTGATGATCCTTCGAAGCCATTTCGTAATATTTTTCTAATAACACTTATTCCAGGCATGCTTGCTGTCCTAAGTTTTGCATTAATGGTAACTGATAAACGTAAAAATAAAAATCACGATCTGAAGTTTTGGGCTACAATTAAAGATCTGCCAAAATCTTTCAAGAATTATTTGATTGGCGTTGGAATCTTTGGAATGGGTGACTTTGCCCCAACTTTTTTAATACTTGCTGCGACAACATTATTAACACCGCAATACGGTATTATTAAAGCTGCACAATTAGCGGGTATAATGTACATCTTAAGAAATATAATTTATGCTGCGGCTTCTTATCCAATCGGCGCAATAAGCGATAGAATGGATAGAATAAAACTTTTGGCTGCAGGATACTTTATTGCTGTTTTAACAATTGCGGGATTTATGCTTGCGTTTATTTTTAACATTACCAGCTTAATTTTCCTTTTCATACTTTTTGCCTTAGCTGGAATTTATATCGCGGCAGAAGACACTCTCGAAAGCACACTAACAGCAGATCATATTGAAAGCGAAACAAGAGGAATCGGGATGGGTGTGCTTGGCACTGTAAACGGAGTTGGTGATTTTGTTGCAAGCATACTAATCGGATTTTTGTGGACTGCATTTTCTCCAATAGCAGGTTTTGCAGTTTCAGGAATAACTCTTTTAATTGGTACAATTGTACTTTTATATACTAATAAGGCTTTGGCGAAAAGTTAAAGACTAAATTAGAGGATAAAAAATGGCAGCATTAAAAATGACCGTAAAATTCAGATTAAAAAATAAAATTCCATTCTCTATAGAATACCTAAGCGGCACTCAATATAGGTGCGGCGTATGCGGCAAAATATATTTTTCGCGGGATGAAATTGATATGCATTTGCTAAATGAAAAATTAAATGAGAATAATAAGCTGCAATTCCCGGAGCTTGATAAAAATTTGGATGTCAGAGTAATATATACACAGGACATTAGGGATTTGACAAATCCTAAATATCCACGTCTGAAAAAGGGCGATAATATCCTGATAGAAAAAAATAATATGAGATAAAGATATATGGACCTTGTTGAGGAAGATGAGATAACGAGAATAAAGAGAAGGCTTTGTTTGATACAGTTGTTTTAATTCCTTTAATGAAGATAGATACCCTATTTGCTGACTGATAGTAAAATCTAAATAAAAATTTCGACTTTCTTTTTTATGAATATAGTCTCGATGCATCTGTTCATAAAAAAGTGATTGATACTTTTAAGCATTGCAATACT
>JAJYSI010000322.1 GCA_021793635.1 Bacteroidota bacterium | reverse complement strand
AGATTAATATTTAGAGCATTTACAAAATTAGTTGAACCGAAAGCAGAGTACGATCAGAGGATAACCGATTTTTCTGATGACAGAATCATAACCAGCTTAAGCAGCAATGTCAATTCACTGCTATCAAATAAGTCGGACGTCTTTATCTATAATTATTCAAAGATGAAATATTTAAGTCCGAATAATATTTTCGATAACTTCGTGAAGGAACAGGTTGATAGCCTAAAGAACAAGGTCGAGCGACCGGAAATAAAAGATACAAGCACTTTCTATTCTTCAGTCGGAATTGATATCGGTTTGGATACAATCAAAACAACCGGCAATACAAGGGATTCTCAGGGATACACTTTAACTCTGCCGGATAATAATTGGAGAGTTCTTCATGATTTCACAATTACGGATCTTGTAAAGAAAGATCTTAAAGGAACGCGTTATATCAATGACATTATCGGCGCAAATATTTCGGTTATTCTGATTCCTCCGCAGGATTCTACAGAAATGTTTGAAAATTATCCCTTGAAGAATATTTCTAAAGGTAAATATTTAGTAAGATACTCCGACAAGATTAAATCCAGAAAAGATTTTATCCAATACTTTGAGCTCTTTTGCGGCGCAAAGAAATATATATTAATCCTTCGTGCATCAAAATATACTTACGATGAATTTAAATCGATGTACCAGAGCATTATAAACTCATTTACAATCGACTGCTAAATTTTTCCATCACTATGCGGGAAAAATTTATTAAATTTGCCTTGTAGATTTGTTTACCATTTTTATCCAGTAATTTTTATAAAATATGAATATATACTTGATCCGTCACGGTGACGCAGAGAAAGCTGCAATCGGTAAAAAAGATTTCGATAGAGAATTAACTCCATCAGGAAAAGATAAAATGAAAAATGCAGTTTCTGCGTGGAAGAATGTAATTGATAAATTTGATTGTATTTATTCTTCACCGCTTATAAGAGCAACTCAAACAGCCGAAATAGCCGCAGAACAATTTGGAATTAAAAGCAAAGTGATTGTAGATAAAAAACTTTCGCCGGGTTGTAAAGCTGAAAGTATCATTGAAATCGTAAATACAGAAGGCAAAGAAGACATTGCTTTTGTTGGTCATCAGCCGGACTTTTCCGACATACTTTCAGATCTTATCTCAAACAAGGGTGCTTATATTGAATTTAAGAAGGGCGCTATTGCCAAGGTTGTTTTTGGAAGTAAAGCTCACACATCAAGAGGAATTCTCGAATTTCTAATCCCCGCATCAGTTTTTAAGGAATAACAGGCATCCGGCTACACAAGAATCTTGCTTACCGCTGCTTCCTTCCAGACCTGACGGGGTTGGGCATTTCCTTGTTAACCGGTGCCTTTAATTATATGCCTCTCTTCTTAAGTTGAGGGACGTAAAGATCACTATTTTTAAACTCAATTTCAACTGCCGCATAAATTTAATTCTAAATTTTTAATCGAATTGTTCTTTATTCTTCGATATAATCTATTATTCTGCGTTAGGAGGGGTAATTCTTAATCTTACTCGTACTCTTAATCTTAGTCGAATTAGTCCGAAAAAGTTTATAATATTAATTAGAATAGATTTTGTAGCTGGTAGAAACTTAATTCAGATTTAAGAACATTCAATCTCTGAATTACTAAGCTTTTAGTTAATACGGACGTGTCTGACGGTGATTTCTTGTGTTGACGTAAAGGCTGTCTTTAGTATCCCATATAAAACCAATTGAATCTGCAGCATATATCCTATCAGGTAGATCATAATAGAGATACTCATAATAGTCAGGAAACTTATCGTTATTTATGTTCGCAAGTGTCCTCTGAAAATCGATCCCCTTGTCTGTCATTAAAAGATGCGGCAATTGGGTAAGACCATTAATTAAGAAATAATTATAATCTATATGCCCAATTCCTCTGGCATAATGGAAATCTATTTTTATATAAGGACAACCATCATAAGCCCATTTTTCATACGTCATATAGTTGAAGCCGCCGTGGTCAGGTATCGGAGATTCCCAAACTTTGTTAAATGTTCCTCCGTCGCACTTAAAGAGTGTAAGATAGAAGAATGCCGTTCCAAGTTTCGTGCTATCAAGATTAATAAAGCTTTGATCATAACCTACAACATTTTTCGGTTCAACCAAACGCTCACCGGGTTTTGATCTTACAACAACAGCAAAAACATAAAGACCATCGCTTTGATTTAAATATAGAACCGCTGGCTTAGGAACATTAAATGTTAAAGTCTTATCAAAATCTACTATGTAAGTTCCCTGAGGATAATTGGCAAGCACGTAAGAAACTAAGGACAAAGTATCATACGGATTTCTATTACCTGCCTGCTGCTCTTTTACCTGAAGGTTGTATTGCTGGATTGCGGCATCCTTTTCCGGAGAATATGCAACATCCTCTCCTGCTCCTTGAACAGTTACTTCCGTCTTCTTCTTATTACAGGTATAAAAAACTATTGCAAAGCCTGCAACAACAATTACAGATAGAAGAATTAGATATACGACAAATTTCTTCATGCCAGTGTATTTTATATTCTAATAAGCAAAATGATTTACTAAACTTGGTAGAAGAACCAACTATTATGCCGTTTTTATTCTTTTACAGACTTGAAAAGCTGTTTGAAAATTGACGGAATCACGGTTTTATAATTTTATTTAAGCTGCTTAATCTTAAATTTTAATTATCAATCTTAGAATAGTACAAAACTATTTTGAGTATTTTTCAAAGAATAAAACAGAACTGAGAATTCCCAGCCTAAAATGATTCAAATTAAAATGCTCATTCGGCGAGTGAAGATTCTCGCTGTCTAAGCCTAAACCCATTAAAACTACCGGCACTTTTAACTTCTTAGAAAATGAAGTAACAATCGGAACCGATCCGCCGTCTCTTACATAAACTGTTCTTTTGCCGAAAGCTTCTTCCATTGCTTTAGAGGCAGCAATAGTAGCCGGATTGTCTAATGGAGTTAAAACAGGATAGGCGCTATGAAGGTTTCGTACTTCAACCTTGACAGATTTTGGAGCTATCTCCTTTATGTACTTTGTAAATAACCGTGCGATTTTCTTTGGATCCTGATTGGGTACAAGACGCATACTTATTTTAGCAGTTGCTTTAGATGAGATAACCGTCTTAGCACCTTTTGAAGTAAACCCGCCGATAATTCCATTGCAGTCAAGTGTCGGTCGTGTCCAAACTCTTTCCAATGTTGAATATCCCTTTTCGCCTTGAAGCATTTTTACACCTGCTTCCGATGCAAATCTTTTTTCGGAAAACTTTAGTCTTTTAAAATTATCTTTTTCTTTTGCAGTTGTTTTAAGAACATCATCATAAAAATGCGGCACCGTAATTCGACCGTTCTTATCATGGAGTTTTGCAATCATGTCCGCCAATATATTTATAGGATTACCAACAGCACCGCCAAACGTACCGGAATGCAAATCTCTTCCGGGACCGGTCACCTCGACTTCCATATACGAAAGACCGCGCAGCCCGTATGTTAATGTTGGAACACCTGGTCCAAATAAAGCAGTATCCGAAATTAAAACCGCATCGCATTTTAGAAGTTCAGAATTCATATTGATAAAAGATTCCAGGTTCTCGCTTCCAATTTCTTCTTCGCCTTCAATTATGAACTTAACATTTAAGGGCAGACTGCCTTCAATCTTAAAAAATGCTTCAACGCTCTTAATGTGCATAAACATTTGTCCCTTATCGTCAGTTGCGCCGCGTGCAAAAATTTTTCCATCTTTAATAACAGGTTCAAACGGCGGATTATCCCATAATTCAACCGGATCAACAGGCTGTACATCATAATGACCATAAATTAAGACTGTGGGCTTGCCCGGAGCGCCAAGCCATTCACCGTAAACAAGAGGATGACCTTCGGTTTTAAATATTTCTACCCGGCTCATTCCTGCATTGCGTAATTTATCCGCAACCAGATTGGCACAACGGTTAACATCATCTTTATTATCAGGGAGAGTGCTAATGCTTGGAATTCTAAGAAGTTCTTTTAATTCTTCTACGTATGCTTCCTGGTTCTTTTGAATGTAGTCAAGAATTTCTTGCAATTTTAACTCCTAAAATTTATTTGAAAAAATTTTTAATATTTTTTATGGATGAATTTTGTTACTTTAGAAAATCCGGAATAATGTATTTCCCGCTTCGCATCAATTTATTTTAATAAAATCATAGTAAAGAATTATGCTTGTAACTTAAGAAAATAGTTCATCAAATGGTAACGTTTCCAGAAAATAATTTTTTAGAATTGTAAGTCTGGTTTGTTAAACTTTTTCAGCTTTTATATATTGACGGCATGATTTTATCGTTGTACATACTCCGGAACCATGTAATTCCCTTCGTCTTCTCAGCCATAACTCTGATGTGCATTTTCCTTCTTCAATTTCTGATGAAGTTTGCCGACAGGCTGGTTGGGAAAGGATTGGATACATGGATAATAATCAAACTGATTACTTTTAATTTAGCCTGGATGGTAGTGCTCGTTATACCGATGGCAGTTCTGGTAG
>JAJYSI010000321.1 GCA_021793635.1 Bacteroidota bacterium | reverse complement strand
TCCGATCTCTGTAAGAAATCTGAATGCACTGTGAATGCACTCTGAATACACTCTGAATGCACTTTCCTTCCTTATACAAAGGCTTACTATTCCCCCTCTAACTCTATCTTCTGAAATCTCCGGTTATATTGTCAATAATATCTTCTAAAATCTGATTAACTTTATAATATTCCGCTGCATGCGGCTGGAAAGTTGATTGAACTCAACTCCCGCTAACTTTCTCTAAAATAATTTTATAGTTATCTTTACATATTGTTTTAATAATAAGAGTAAATAATGGTAAACTTTTCTGTTAAAAGACTTAATGAGCTAAAAAAGAAATTTAAGGGCCTAAAAATTGCCATCGTGGGCGATATGATGCTTGATTGTTATTACTGGGGTGATGTCAAAAGAATTTCACCTGAAGCTCCGGTTCCGGTTGTTGAAGTCGGAAATGAATTTTACCGCTTCGGCGGCGCTGCTAATGTCGCTCTGAATATTCTAAAACTTAACGGCGTGTCCATCCCCATCGGTGTTTTGGGACGGGATAATTATGGCTCTATTTTCTCATCGCTTATTGAAGAATCCGGTATTGTAAGCGAAGGTCTCATCGTTGATGAGCGAAGGCCAACCACAGCTAAAACACGTGTAATTGCCGATAATCAGCATGTCGTTAGAATCGATAAGGAAAGCAAAGAATATTTGTCAAATGATATCCAATCTAAAATTTATAATTATATCGAAAAAAATATCAATCATTTCGACGGAATTATCCTTCAAGATTATAATAAGGGTGTGTTAACTCCTTCTCTTATTGAAAAGATAATCTCTCTTGCTAACAAAAAGAAAATATTAATTACGGTTGACCCAAAGTTTAATAATTTTTTTAAGTATAAAAATGTTTCCGTATTTAAACCTAACCGTAAAGAAGCCGAGGATGTACTCGGTATGAAAATTAAATCCAATGAGGATATTACTCAAGCAGGCAAAAAATTATTAGAAATCTTAAATGCCAGGAATGTTTTGCTTACTTTAGGCGAAGGTGGAATGGCTTTGTTTGAGAAAGGGAAAAAGGAAATGCGGCTGCCGACCAAAGCCCGCAATGCCGCCGATGTCTCCGGTGCGGGCGATACAGTGATCTCAACTTTAACTATGGCGCTTGCTTCGGGTGCTAATATTGCAGAAGCCTCGTATCTTGCAAATTATGCCGGAGGTCTTGTCTGCGAAGAAATTGGTATTGTACCTATAGAAATTGAAAAATTGTTTAATGCTGTGGCAAAGGATAAAAAATGAACGCAGTAAAAACACTCGACGAAATTATGATCCTTCGTAAACAATATAAAAATGAAAATAAGAAAGTTGTCTTTACCAACGGAGTTTTTGATCTTATACATGCGGGACATGTTGACTATCTTATTAAAGCCAAATCGTTGGGTGACGTACTCATAGTTGGAATGAACAGCGATGCCTCTGTGAAAAGAATTAAAGGAAATAGCCGCCCAATCTTAGCTGAAAAGGAAAGGGCATTTATAATCTCAAATCTGAAACCTGTAGATTTTGTAACGATTTTTGAGGAAGATACACCGGCAAATTTAATTCAAAATATTATTCCCGATGTTTTGGTTAAAGGAGCGGATTGGTCGCTTGATAAAATTGTCGGACGCGAAATTGTTGAAGCCAACGGCGGCGAAGTGAAAGCTATCCAGTTTGTAAACAACCAATCCACTTCAAAAATTATAAAATCAATTTTAGAGAAGTATAAAGCTTAATAGATTTCAGTTAATTGGTTAACTTCATATATTCCATAAAGATTGACCTTTGCCTCTGTAGTGAATAACTTTCTTACCGGCGGGGTAACTAAAGGCAATTAGAATAATCGTTAAATACAATAGACCAAATCTTGGCAGAAAAAGAAATAAAAATAAAGAAGAAACGTTCACTGTTCCGTAAGATAGTAAACTTTTTCTTATACGCAGGAATAGTTTTGCTCGTTATTTTGTTGATCGCTTTGGGATTTAGCCAAACATCAACTTTTCGCGAATATCTTCGCGGGACTGTGGTTAATCTTGCCAATAAAAATCTTAACGGCAACTTAAGCATAGGGAAAATCGACGGCACAATCTTTTCCTCTCTTTTAATTAGGAATGTTTCTGTGAATATGGGGAGCGATACTTTATTTAAGGCTGAAACTATTATTGTGAAAGTAAGCCCCCTAAGGATATTACTTAAGACTATTTATGTCAGAGATCTGGAATTAAAAAATGCAAAAGTAAAATTTATAGGGGATAGCTCCGGTGTTCTTAATATTGCAAAATTGTTTGTGCCTACCCCGCCAAGTAAAACACATTCAAAATTCCCCTTTAAAATTGATATTGCAGATCTCTCTCTTCAGCACGTCGACTTTTCAATGCAAGGTTTTAATAAAAAGGGAAGCACTGAAGTTTACGCCAATCTTAATACTCAAGATTTAAGACTAAAAGATGTTAACCTTTCCTTAAACGGCCAAGCTGATATTGCCAATAACGACTATGAATTGGACATAAATAGTTTTTCGTTCGTTCCTAATTTGAAATATTTTGATTTGAAAGATTTATCCGGAAAATTCTCGGTAAACGAAAAGGGCATTAATGTTAAAAATCTTACACTCCTTACAGATAATTCAGATTTGCATTTATCTGCACAGTTAACCAATTATAATCTTTTTGACACCACTGCTATCAAAAAAATTGAGCAAGCCGGATTGAACATAAACCTTGAAGCGCCCAAATTTAATTTTGATGATTTGTCTTCATTCACTTCCTCAACTAATATTTTGAAGGGAACTATTGCGGCTGATATAAATGCAAGTGGAACGTTAAAGAACTTAAACCTAGACCTTCTTAAGGTAGATTATTTGGATTCACATCTTGAAGCTAAAGGAAATATCCGTGAGATTACCGAGCCGGATGATATCTTTATTCGCACAAGTTTTTTTAACTCCAGAATTAAACCGGCTAATTTAAATAAACTGCTGCCAACATTATTAGGCACTCATGTTTTTAATGCCGACATTGTGAATATTGATACTCTAACTTATTTAGGCAAACCGAATAATTTCACAACAACTTTATTTGCCAGGAGCGGCAACGGAAGTATCGACCTAAAAGCTGCGCTTGATTTACGTAAGAAAGATATGGGCTACAATGTCTCGTTTGATGCAAAAAAGATGGATATCTCTGCTTATGTCGGCTTTCCTCTTATTGTAAATTCTAATACAACCTTAAAAGGAACCGGACTCAATCCTGAAACGTTAAATTCCTCTGCAAGAATTATCGCTGATGGTTCCGTGATAAATAGTAAAAGATTGGATACCCTAAGGATTTCTGCAGATGCGCAAAATAAAAAAATAAAATTCGGGCTGGATGTTGAACACAATAATTCTCTCGCTTCTTTTACCGGAACGTTTGACTTGAACAAAAAAAATGACCCAGCTTACGATATAGCCGGCTTTGTTAAGAATTTGAACCTTGCAGACTTTATCCCTGACTCTTCTTTCCAAAGCAAAATCAATTTTACTGTAAATGCAACCGGCGATAATTTTGATATTGATAAGGCAAACCTTTTCCTCGATTTGAATGTCTATAATTCAATTATTCAGGGCAGTCCATTCGATAGCACTCGAGCAATTGTGGATATCAGAAGCAACGATAACGGTGAAAGAATTATTAACCTGGTTTCGGATTTAGCGGACGTTACGTTTCAAGGAAAATTTTCAATTAAGCAGACATTAAGTTTATTAAGCAACGAATCCGGTTTGATTGCCAAAGAAGTTAAGTACAAGTTAAATGAAATTTTCCAACCGCAAAGTAATTTTAATAAGCAAGTTCAAACCGGTATATCAATTCCTATCAACAAAAAAGAAAATACTCCCTCTTATTCCAGTTCCGATATTAAATATCAAGTTGAGTTTAAGAGTTTTGCTCTGATTTCCATCTTTATGAGAAATAACCATTTAAGTCTTAGCGGAAACTTAAATGGCGAAATAAGAAATAACCCGGACAGTATTTACATTTCACTCGTCGCTAATTTTGACTTCATTAAATTCTGGAACGACCGGGATGTTTTCTTTACATCCGGATTAAACTTTAATATAAATTTGTCCAATAATCTTTTGGCGCAATCACTTAAAAATATAAACACAAATGTCTCACTTAATGCCGGCAGAATTTTTTCTGGCTCGGATATTCGCGATCTGTCATTCAAAATGAATTTAATTAATGAAGTTGCCGACCTAAATTTTAGGGCTAATGTGCAAAACAAAATTGACGTCCGCTTAGCAGGCAAGGTTGGTTTTATGGGAAACATACTCCAAGCGGATTTTGATAGCCTGGTGATGACATATAATCGGTTTACTCTGCAAAATAAAAAGAAAATGTCGATACTTTATTCGCAGGATAGAATTGACGTGAAAAACTTTACTTTAGAAAGAGATAGCTCTATTATTGATGTCGAAGGGTTTCTCTCTCGCACCGGCAATCAAAATTTGAACATAACAATTTCAAAGCTTAGTGGATTTGATGTCGGCAAGGACCTCTTTA
>JAJYSI010000320.1 GCA_021793635.1 Bacteroidota bacterium | reverse complement strand
TTATCCGTTAGGATCCGATATCGCCAAATTATCCGATGCAAGAATAATTGTTGCTACTCACCGTGATATTAAAGCTATGCAGGCAGGGAATACTTTTAGACAAGATCTCTATTACAGATTAAAATCCCATCATCTTATCATTCCACCGCTAAGAGAAAGAAAAATTGATCTCCCTTACCTGGCAGATCACTTCATTATAAAGGCTTCGGATCATCTTGGTAAAAAGCGCCCCGCTGTACCTAAAGAATTATATACTTTGCTAAGCAATTATCCCTTTCCGGGAAACGTCAGAGAGCTTGAGGGTATGATATTTGATGCTATAAGCATGCATAATTCAGGCATACTTTCTCTTGAGTCTATTAGAAAGAAAATTACGGATTATAACCGGGATAGGAATTCATCATCATTAAACTCAGTAATTTCTAAAGAACAGAAGGATGAATTAATAAATTTCCCGGGTAGGTTTCCGACATTAAAAGAAACTGAGGATTCGTTGATTGCAGAAGCCCTTAAGAGAGCGAGAGGGAATCAAACTATTGCCGCCGAATTACTTGGTATGTCGAGACGTGCATTAAATAATCGCCTTCGCAGGGCTGATGACGGCGATAAAGAATCTGAACTCTAGATGAATTAAACCTTGTAACTTTACAAATTACAATTACTTAACCTGTTTAAAAGGATGCCACAATTTTACCTTCTGCCACAATTCTCCTTAATCTACTAATTATATAAAAAACAAAGACTTATCAATCCTGTTGCAATTTCTTAGGCAATTTTGTGGCACTGAGGTAAATATATTTTTATATTTATTCTCTATGGCTAAGTATTGCTATAACAAAGGTTTATTTGACAATCTTAAAGATGGCACAACCTTTGTAACTTGCTAATCAGAATTTATTAACAAAATGTTAGGAGTAATTATGAAAAAGGTAGTTTATAATATGGTATTAGTTATGTTTGCCGTCTTAGCAATAACATCGACTAATTTTGGTGAGCAAAAAAAAAATGCTCTAAACAAACAAGTGATTGAAAATGCGTTGCGGGAATTTCCAAACTCCTTGAAGATTGGCGTTCCCGGAATAATTGAATCGACGATTTATAATATCGTATTGGTAAAAAAATATTTTCCGGACGAAGATTATAATAATGTAATAAAAGCATTAAGCAAGGTAGCTCAGTCGAGTGATGATCCGTCATTAAAATTTAAAGCACATTTAGCTTTAATTTATTTAACTTACGGATCTGATATTGAACTAAAACCAATTCGTGATACTTATGATCATGAATATATTTTTAAGCAAATATCCGAACAATTGGAAAAGAAATTATTAGTCGCTACTAATTAATAAGTCACCTTACGCAAAAGGTTATAATTACATAGTGAGAAACCTCCGAGGTTTTCCTAAACCTCGGAGGTTTTACACTTCACTTCCTTTATATTTAAAATTGTCAGATTTCTTCCTCAACATCTACCTTCTCTTTTTGGAAATTGTCAATTAAGAATCTCACATCAAAATAGGTATCCTCGGGAACATCGGCAGTACTGTTAAAGTTGCTCAATTTGGAATAAAGTTCTTGCTTGTTTCGATAATCCTTTAAATAATATATTCTTACCTTGTTCCTGTTTTTTATGAGCCAATTCAACGTGATTTTAATTTTTTCAAGGTCTTCTTCATCCGGTAAAATATTTCGGTTGATAGTCATTTCAAAATAATCATCAAGCGCATCTTCAAAGTAATCTTTTTCTTTAACAACGTATTTCTTAATAAATATTTTCCCGGTGAGCATTACAATATAATCGTGGTTATTTCCTTCCACAATTTCAAACAATACATTTGCAAGATTAACCGGTTCGGCGAGAAGGGAGGACTTATGAATTTGTGATAAAATTAAATCTATAATCTCCTTCACCTCTGCCGCTTTTTCATATTTTAGATTGTTAGAATATTCTTTCATTTTATTTAAAAGACGGTTAAGTGCAAATTGGCTTTTACCGTAAAGGAATTCATAAACCTTGTCCAATTCTTCAGTATAGACAGATCTTTCTTTATTAACGCAGGGAGCAGTACAACGTTCAATTTCCGCAAGAAAACATTTTCGTTCCTTAGAAAATTCAGCTTCTGAACATTCTCTTAAAGCGAAGGTTCTATTTATCATATCCAACACTGCCGCCGCTTTCTTTCTCGAAATGAATAGCCCGAAATAATCATTGCCGTCAAAATCGAAATTATTACAAATTTCCGGAACCGGAAAAGAATTTAAAATATTTATCCTAAGAAAATACTTATCACCATATTCTTTTAATAAAGTATTGTGCTTTGGCTTTAACATCTTAATGGATTCCGCTTCTGCAAGCAAAGCTGTGAGTTCGGAATTAGTGATTTCTATTTTTAGCCTTGCACCTTGTTGTACAATTTTTTTTGCCTTCCTTGGGGCTGCACTCGAGAAATATGATTTAACCCGGTTCTTTAATGATTTAGCTTTTCCGATATAAATAATCTCATCGCGTGAATTTAAGAAATAATAAATGCCCGGCGCATCTGGTAACGATGATACATCTTCTCCAAGTTTCTTTTTAATTTTTGTGCCTTGAAATTTTAACCCTTTCGGAAATTGTTGGAAATTTATAATGTCGTTTACAGTTTTTATTTGGTAATTGGATTTAAGTTCCTTAGCCATCTTAATAAAAGCACGGGCGGTAACTTCTGCATCACCCAATGCTCGGTGAGAGGAAGAATTTTTAAGTTTCAAATGATTCACAACTGTCCCAAGCGATTTGCTTGAGAGAAACGGATAAAGCCGGCGTGCAATTTTTAATGTGCAAAAATTTAAGTTTGTCAGGAAGTCTCTTCCGCAGTAACGGTATTCTTTTCTGAGAAACCCAAGATCAAATGAAAAATTATGACCTGCAATAATTTCATCCGAAACAAAATCGGTAACTTCATCAACAATATCTTCGAAAAATGGCGCGCTAAAAACATCGTCGTTAGTTATTCCGGTTAATTGAGTAATGAAATATGGAATTTCTTTGCCGGGATTTATAAGCGAATTGTATTGATCAACTATCTTAAAATTAAAAACCTTCACCATTGCAATTTCGATAATTCCGTTACGCGCCGGTGATAAACCGGTTGTTTCAACGTCTATTATGCAAAAGGGAGCTTCTTCAATTGGGAGTTGTAGAATATTTTCCTGTGTCATGATACAAATGTATGATATAATTCCAACTTTGTCATTAGAAAAGAAAAGTATTTATAACTGGTATGTAAATTGAGATAATTAAATTTCATCAAAACGAATGGGATTTTTTGTTTGCCGCTTAAAAACTAATTTTGCTAATAAAAAATAAAAATGCCTATGAAAAATCTTTTAAATAAATTCAAGTTCAGATCTTATATCACCTTCAGTTCCATCGTAATTATTATAATCGGATTTATTTCTGTGTTGATAATTTCTTTTTGGAACACAAATAGTTCCACCAATAAAGTAAAAACAATCTATTTTGTCGACAATATATCAAAACCACAGCAGCATGTAATTGATAGGTTTAATGAAATTAACAAAGGCAAAATTAAAGTTGAAGCGATTAATCTTCCGTTCGAGAAATTTTCAACCAATGAAAGGAAAGAATTATTAGCAAGATATTTACGAAGTAAAAACGATAAAATTGATATATTTTCTGCCGATCAAATCTGGGGACAGCGATTTGCAAGATGGGCGGAACCCTTAGATAAATATTTCTCCGGCGCTGATAAGAAATTAATACTTAGCTATGCTCTAAAATCATGTCTCTATAAAAATCAAATGGTAGCTGTCCCAAGCTTTATGGATGTCAGCGTAATGTATTATAGGAAGGATATTCTAGATAAATTACCCGGGCATGCTGAAATTGAAAAGAAATTGAAAGAATCAATGACTTGGGACGAATTTATAAAATTTGGGAAAAAATTTGAGGCCGAAACTAATAAGCCTTTTTATATTTTCCAGGCGGATAATTATGAAGGTTTGATGTGCAGTTTTATGGAATTATTGGAAGAGCAACACAAATCTCTTTATGAAAATGATTCACTACAATTAGAATCACCGGAATCAATAAAATCTTTAACTCTGTTAGTTGATTTAGTAAACAAATATAAAATCTCACCTCCGAAAGTAACCGGGTTCAAAGAAGATAACAGCTACAGGTATTTTATTCTTAATAACGGCTTATTCATTAGAGCTTGGGCTAATTTTCCCAGGGATTACATTTCAATTTACGGTAAAGATTCTAGGATAAATAATTTAGTAAAAGTTCCTCTTCCGCGTTTGAACGGTTTTCCGCAAGTCTCTTTAACAGGAGGTTGGAATTTAATGATATCCAAATACTCTAAAAGAAAAGCAGAGGCTATTCAATTTGTAAAGTTTCTAATGAGTGAAGAAGCTCAAAAAATAATGTATGAAGAAGGAGGATATTTGCCTACTAACAATAATATTTATTCCGATTCAACTTATCTAGCAAAGCATCCTGATTTAATTTTTTTCAAAAAATATATGCAATACAGTATCCATAGACCTTACCTGGTTGATTACACAAGGATTT
>JAJYSI010000319.1:1071-4580 GCA_021793635.1 Bacteroidota bacterium | reverse complement strand
GATCTAAAATTCTTTTGCGCGTAGTCTGTGGTTTACTCGTTACAATAGAAAGCTTCTGTCCGAGCAGAGCATTCATCAACGTTGATTTACCTGCATTTGGCTTGCCGAGTATTGCTACGTAACCAGATTTAATTATTAATTTTTCATCCATTCTTTTCACCATTATCCCAAATACAGTTCACCGGCACAGCCGACATTTTTTTCCCGAAAGGAATTATCTCTTTTCCCAAATATATAATAATACCCTTTATGAATTTTTGTTTTGTATTTTCTTCCAAAATTTTTAATCCCTTAAAATCATTCTCCGTCAATTTACCGGCAGCTTTAATTTCAACACCCACCAAACTTCCTCTTGCATTTTCCAGAATGACATCAACCTCATATCCGCTGGCATTTCTAAAATGAAAGATTCCGGGGTTGGTTTTACTCCAGTTAATCTGTTTTAATAACTCGGAAACGACAAAGTTTTCAAAAATATGACCGAATAAATTTTTATCTGCAGTCAGTCTGTCTTCATCTATTCCAATTAAGCTGGAAAGAAGTCCTGTGTCGCCCAAATAAAATTTAGGTGCTTTAACCAAACGCTTGTCGAAATTTGAAAACCATGCCGGCAAAAAATAAATCTGGAAGGTCATTTCTAAAAGCGCAACATATCTTTTTAATGTTGTTTGAGGAACTGAACTTGTGCGGGATAATTCTGCAAAGTTAAGAAGAGATCCGGTTCTCCCGGCAAGCAATGAAAGGAGTCTCGGTAAAGCGATTAATCCTTCAACATTAGAAATATCACGGACATCTCTCTGTAAAATAGTAGTAAGATATGAACCAAACCAGGCTTTGCGTCTCTCCGGCGAAGTTCTAATATTCGCCTCGGGATAGCCTCCAATCAATATTTTTTTTACTAGCTCTCTGTCGGTATTTGGATTTCCGGTTTTTAACTTTCCATCGTTAAAAATTATGTCTATAAAATTCTCTTTTAACTGAACCAGTTCTCCTTGTGAAAACGGCATTAAATTAATTATCTCCATTCTTCCAGCCAGGGATTCGGACAGACGCGGCAACATTAAAACATTTGCAGAACCGGTTAAAATAAATTTACCGTTCTTTCTTTTTTTATCAACAAGATATTTAATAGAATTGAAAATTTCGGGAATCTTCTGAACCTCATCGATAATTACCGGTTCCTCAAAGTTTGACAGAAAAGAAACCGGATCGGCATGAATGGCATTAAACACAATAACGTCATCAAGGGAAAAATATTTAGCCGGATATTTGTTTTCCGCAATCCAGTTTACAAGCGTACTCTTTCCTGTTTGTCTGGCTCCATTTATCAATATTACAGGCGAATCATGCACTGCATCTAATATGGAATATGTAATATTTCTAAAAATCATTATGGCAAATTAGCAGGTTGGAGCTTGAAAATCAACCATCAAGTGGATGATTTTCAACCACTAAATGGACGATTTGCAGATCGGCTCGTCGGCAGAATTCTCGTTTTAAAGACGAGTCGGTTTTCAGGACATCATTTAATGAAGCCTGCCCAGATTTCTTTTTGTATGCCGCAGGTTCTCAAAGAAAATATAACCGGTAATTATAATTCCAAATGAAAATACAGATCCGATAATAGATATATTTTTAGCAGACAGAATATCTTTGAATGATTCGAGAATATTAGTCAGATAATTAATATAGTTGTCAATAGAACTTGTTGAAGCGGCATTTGAACCCGTACTGACCGCAAGCGCGAAGACATATCCAAAAATTGCAAGGCAGATCAAAAGGAAAATTGTAGAAACGGAAAAGATAAAGTACTTATCCTTCTTTACCTTGGCTGCATTCTTTCTAATCTTAGCCATAATTACGGCGCTAAAATCAGAACGGGGCTCATAGATCTCCAATTTCCCAAGCTCGGTGTGAACACGTTGAAGCGCCGCTAATTTATTTTTGTCTTCTTCCGAATTTCTCAACTGCTCTCTTATTTCAATAAGTTCACTCTGACTAAGCTCGCCGTCGATATATTTATTCAATATTTCATCGCTAAGCTGATTCATAAAAATTCCTTTTCATATTTTATCTTTATCAGTTCATCTCTTAATGCGTTCCTCGAACGGTGAAGCATTACTTTTATATTTGCGACTGATGTTTCCATTACTTCACTAATTTCTTCGCACGTCATATTTTCAAGATAAAAAAGATTTATAACCGTTGAATACTTTGCCGGAAGCTTTTCAATTAAATCATGAATAAACTTTGAAAAGTCTTCCTGCTCCGTAACACGGTAATCATAATCGCTTTTAATATTCAGGTGCTGATCAATTGAAGACATCTCGCTTTCAATCTTTCTTTTCTTACCCGAAATTTTTGTTAGTGCCGTGTTATAAACTATTCTATAGAACCAAGTTGAAAATTTTGCCTCAAGCCTGAAACTTTGCAGCGAATTAAATGCCTTTAAAAAACAATCTTGAAGAACCTCCTCGGCATCCATTTCATTCTTTAGAATACGCTTTAGCATTGAGAAAGCTTTGTTCTTATATCTATCAACAAGTAAAGCGTAATCAGAATGATTGCCTTTTTTAATAGACTCAATAATCTCTAAATCAGTAAGGTTATTCATTTTATCGTTTTGACTCCCCCTTTTGCCATTTGGTTACATTTTTGTTTAACCCCGAAAAATAATTCTTGGTTTTAAAGATGTCAGCGAAACCGATAAATTATTTAATCTAAACTTAGATACTCGCGGCATAAAAATCAATCTTAGAAAAACTGTAACCTGTTTCAAGGTTAGTAAGTCTTAAGTAATGAGAAACAAAATTTCAGTAATTAAGACTGGAATAATTTTTAATTAGAGAAATCATAAAGAAAATTTTAATCATAATAAATAATATATTGAAAGGAGACTTAAGATGAATGCAGCAGTAGTCGGAGTTTTTGTTCCAATAATTCTTTTCATGGTTGTTGGAATAGTAATTATAACAAGCATATACTTTCGTTCCAGAGAACGTCAGATGCTGATTGAGAAGGGCTTGGATGCTCAATCGATGAAGGAATTTTTTGAAAACAAGAAAGATCCATATGTATTAATGAAGATTGGTATCATCGCGTTCGGATTTGGAATCGGATTGGGTATCGGAATGATGCTTAATGAATATACCGATCAGGAATACTGGATACCGTTCCTTCTTTTTACATTTACTGGTTTGGCTTTCGTTGCGGCTAATTTTATAGCCAATAAATTAGAATCAAAGAAGCAGTAAAAAAAGGCTGGTAGTACCAGCCTTTAAATTTTTATTCTTGTGCAGCCAGCCATCTTTCAACATCAATTGCAGCCATGCAGCCTGTACCGGCGGCAGTAACAGCTTGACGATAAGTTTTATCGGCAACATCTCCGGCAGCAAATACTCCCGGAATATTAGTATACGTTGAGCCTGGCTTTACTTTCAGATATCCGTTTTCATCCATATCTAAAACGCATTTGAACAACTCGGTATTCGGCTTATGACCGATAGCTA
>JAJYSI010000319.1:0-1061 GCA_021793635.1 Bacteroidota bacterium | reverse complement strand
GCTATAAACAAACCGTCGGTATCAACCTTTGAAGTAGAATGATCTTTAGTATCCTCCAAAATAACTCCGGTCATTGTCTTTCTGCCGTTCTCCTCTTTTCCTAAAACTTCCTTTATAACTTTGCTAGTCAAGAATTTTATCTTCGGATTCTTCTTTGCTCTTTCAAGCATTATTTTTGAAGAACGGAATTCATCCCTGCGATGAACAATCGTAACCTCAGAAGCAAACTTTGTAAGATAATTAGCTTCTTCCATTGCTGTATCTCCGCCGCCGACAACTAAAATTTTTTGGTTTTTAAAAAAGAAACCGTCGCAGGTTGCGCATGCAGAAACACCGTAGCCCATGTATTTATTTTCGCTTTCAATTCCAAGCAGTCTTGCCGATGCTCCTGTGGAAACTATTACCGCATCAGCAGTATGAGTTTCATTGTAAGTTTTTATTACGAAGGGTCTTTTTGAAAAATCAATTTCAGTTACCTCCTCATAAATACATTTTGTTCCGAAGCGCTGTGCCTGCTTGCGCATAACATCCATCAACTCCGGGCCCATAATGCCGGTTTCAAAGCCAGGAAAATTTTCAATTTCAGTTGTAATTGTAAGTTGACCGCCTGGCTGCATACCTTCAAACACAACCGGGTTCATGTTTGCACGCGCCGTATAAAGTGCTGCAGTAAATCCTGCAGGACCACTCCCGATAATTACTACTTTATGATGATTTTCATTCGCCATACCATCTCCATTTGTACTAAAATTTTTCAATAATTTAATTTCAAAAGTATTTGATTCAATTATAAGATGAAAGTTTCAGAAGTTTTATTTTAAAGCAAAAATTCCGCATTCCGTTTTAATCCTTTCAGCTTTGCTCGCTTGATAGGACTATTTTCAAACCTTTGCTTGAATCCCTCCGCGGTCATATTGATTACATCAATCAATTCAAGTTCATCCTTGTTCCCTGAAGGATAAAATTCTTTTTTATCTGAAGCTTCAGAAAATTTGATATTCCACGGACAAACGTCCTGACAAATATCGCAGCCGAAAATCCATCCTTCAAATTTCGCTTTG
>JAJYSI010000318.1 GCA_021793635.1 Bacteroidota bacterium | reverse complement strand
TGTAAGTTTTGTTCGACAGTCTGAAAAACAAAGAAAAGAAAATAAATCATTCAAGCATTCCCCGTGCAAAGAACTATGTGGATGCACTTGAGAAGACATTACTTTATGCAAGTCTCTTTAATTGCGGAATAAGTGAAAGTAAATTACACCAGCAAATATTTGATTTGAAACTTACACCGGCAGAATTAAAAAAGGCAATCGCAGAATCATCTCTTAAAGGAAATACAATTATTAAAGATGATTATCTATACCTAAACTGGAATGATAAAGGCTTCTATTCAAGAAAAGAAAACCGGATTGATAAAGTAAAAGCAGAGCGGCTTTTGAGATTTCTTAATCGGCTGCCTTTTATATCGATGATAGCTTTCAGCGGCGGTACTTCTCACTACGGAATTCAGAACCATGACGACATTGATCTTTTTATAATAACCAAATCAAACGCAGTCTACATTGTTTATTTGATTATTCACCTTTACACATTTATTATAAAATCAAGAAAAGAGCTTTGTGCAAATTATTTAATTGATGAAACAAATTTGAAAATCTCTCATTCGCATGAATTCTTTACTGCCCATCAAATTATTACACTTGTTCCGTTTAAGTGTCCGGAAAAGCTAAACATATTTCTGGGAGAGAACGATTGGGTAAACGAATTCTTTCCTAATTTTATTTCCGAAAATGCCGAAACATTCCGGCAGCCGTCGAAGAATTATTTATTGAAACCGTTAAATGCAGTTTTGATGTTAATATATAAACTCAGATACCGGAAAAAGATTAGCTCACCGGAAAACAAAGGTTCATTGATATTAAAGCAGAACTGTTTAAAGCTTCATACCAACGACCACAGAGAAAAGATTATTTCGGAATTTAATAAAAGACTTCAGGCATACTCAAGGGCTAATAAGGATGACAAAGGCTCCATACAAAATCAGGAATTAGTTGAAGCATAGCAGATAAGGCGAAGCGCAATGCAAATGCTCTGATTATTTAATCAATACTAAATCAAAGTCCGGCAATAAAGACGGATGAATAATTAATGAAGATATTACTCGGACAATCGTACTTTAGAATCCTTGATGAGAAGGAACAGAAGCGGAACATGCCGTATCCGCCGCTGGGCTCGCTGTATGCCGCAACGATTCTGAAAGATCTGGGTCATGAAGTAATTTTTTATGATGCTATGCTGAGCTCCGGTGTAAATGATTTCATTTCAAAAATAAATTCCGAAAAGCCTGATTTACTTATTATCTATGATGATGAATTCAATTACTTGACGAAGATGTGTCTTTCTAAAATGAGGGGTGCGGCGGTTGAATCAATTAAATCGGCAAAAAATCTTTCCATTCCAATGCTGGTTTACAATTCAGATGCGGCGGATTTTCCGGCAGAATATTTAAACGCCGGCTGCGATGCAATAATCTATGGTGAAGGCGAAGAAACATTAAAAGAAGCAGTAAAGGCATTTGAAGAGAATTCTTTTTTTTCAAAGAGGAAAGAAATTGCAGGATTAAAATTTATAGAAAATGGCTCTATCCATTTGACTCCAAACCGAAGACTAATCGAAGATCTGGATTTACTGCCTGAACCGGATTATTCTTTTGTTGATATCGAAGCATACCGGAGTATCTGGCTTCATCAACACGGATATTTTTCCATGAACATTTCAACAACAAGAGGATGTCCGTACAACTGTAACTGGTGCGCAAAGCCGCTCTACGGCAGGGCATATTCATCGCGCTCACCTAAAAAGGTTGCAGAGCAAATTAAAGCATTGAAAGAAAAATATTCAGTTCAGCATTTATGGATTACAGATGACATATTCGGATTGAAGACAAACTGGATTAAGGAGTTTTCTGCCGAATTAAAAAAAATTCATACGCTTGTTCCATACAAATGTTTATCCAGACCAGACATACTTCTCAAAGAAAATATTTTAAATGATTTAAAAGAATCCGGCTGCAAAACAATTTGGATAGGGGCTGAATCCGGCAGCCAGAGAATACTAGACGCAATGGATAAAGGCACAACTGTAGAGCAGATATATAAGGCATCAAAAGCAGCCAGGCAATTAGGTATTGAGATCGCATTCTTTATTCAGTTCGGATATTTGGGCGAAGACTGGAAGGATATTAAGCTGACACGAAAAATGATTGCGGATAACTTGCCTGACGACATCGGTGTCTCGGTTTCTTATCCGCTGCCGGGTACAAAGTTTCATCAAAAAGTTAAGCAGCTAATGAAAGATAAGACTAACTGGGTAGATTCAAATGACCTTGATTTAATGTTCAGCGGAACCTACCATAGAAAGTTTTACAAACTGCTGCACCGCCTTGTTCATTATGAATACAGAATGAAAATAATAATGAAAAAGAATTTATGGAAGAGTGTACCAAAGCTTATTATTTATACGATGAGATTTATTCTACTCAAACTTAGGATTACTGCTTTCTTATCTTTTAAATTAAAATATTTTCAGCCTACACTTGAGCAGTGAAATAAATAATTCGATTAAATGACTTTTGAAATTTTATAGTTAAGTATCCAGCTTTGAATATCACTGCATATAAAATCCCTCAACTTCCGGCTTTCTGTATCTAAGCCAAAATCTTTGCAGAAATTTTATCTCGTACGGCAGCGTAAACAAATTCGTTTTGTATCTTGTTGAAGAAAGAAGTTTAGTCATTCTTCTTTGGAAGCCGGACAGCTTATAATCGGAAACAGTTGGAAAATATCCGTTAAGTACTGTTTCAAAGTTATGGATTTTTGTTACCGTCTTTTTATTAAGCCAGGGAGTAAGAGGATTTCTATGAAGATCGAATTTTTCCCACTCCGGCTCAAGCCAATCTTCAAGTCTTTGCGGAAATTTAAAACCAAGTTTCTCGGCGTTGTTATAAAGCTCCGAGCCTTCTGTCGGCACCGGGCTGTAAACATAAATAATAATTTCTGTAGAGGGGTTTACATTTTTTATTTTCTTAATGAATTCTATCTCATCATTGATCTGCTGTAATACCATCTCGGGAGTTTCTGCAGGCAAGCCGAGCACAAAAGAATATTCCGGAATTATTCCGAACTTCTTTATTCTACCGGCAAAGCTGATAAGCTGTTTCCCCGACTGCTTTCCTCCCTTTTCCATTTTGGCAAGAAGTTTATCATTGCCGCTTTCGGCGCCGTAGAAAATCATACGGCAGCCGGCATCATACATCAACTTAAGAGTATCATCGCTGTATAAGTCCATAGTATCGATGCGGCTTTCACCCCACCAGTGCATATTTTCTATTCTAATCAGTTTGCAGAATTCAATTACTCTTTTTTCAGAAACGAAAAAGTTATTATCGTGGAATTCAATTGCGTCCGCACCGTATTTATCCTTTACATATTTTATTTCTCTGTACATTCTCTGGGCGGATTTACCCCTCCATCTCGCCTCATAAATAGGAACCACACCGCAGAAAGAGCAGGTGAAGGGGCATCCTATGCTGGAGTGATAAGCAAGAGTTTTCTTTCCCAGAAAAGTTTTTCCACAATATTTTGAGATTGGATAAAACGTATTCAGGTAATCATAAGGAAGTTCAGGTAATGAGTCCTGGTCAATGAGAGGAGCTTTAGAGGTTCTAATTATTCTTCCTTCTTTTTTGAAAACCAGGTTACAAATATTTTCAGCGTTAAGATTCTTTTCAAGTGCATCAATTAGGCGTGGGAAAGCTTCATCTCCAGGTCCATTCACTACAAAATCGACATAGCCTGATTTTACAGAAACAGAGTGCTGGTTTGAAGCGAAATATCCGCCCCAGATGTTTATAACTTCCGGATATTCTAATTTAATTTTTTTTGTGAAAGGGATTGCCTGTCTCAACTGCGGACCCGGCATAACTGTACATCCGAAATATTTAAATTCTCCGGTATCCAGATAACTTTTTATTTTTCCCCAGGCATCGTCTTCCATGTTGCCGTCGACAAAAACATAATCGTATTTACCGTTGATTGAAGCAGCTACTTGCAAAATAGAATTTGGAATTCTATGATTGTAAATACCGCTTCTGGGATTAAATAAAATTATCTTGTTCATCGCAATTAAACTTTATTGGGTTCCACGACCTGAAGGTCGCGGCAATTCATGAGGAATAATTTAATAAAAGAGTTATCTTAAAAAGTTGTTGAAAAACATAAAGAATATAGTTGATAAAATTAGCAGCAAGCCTTTAGAGCCTCGTAAAGCCTATAATATTTGGGCTGAAACTTATGACTCTGAAAACGATAACCTTGTATTTAAGCTGGATGAAGGAATTCTTATCTCGCTGCTGGAGAAAATAAATTTAAATGGAAAGTCAATACTTGATTATGGCTGCGGAACCGGAAGAAACTGGGAAAGGCTTTTATCTTTTCATCCCGAAAAAATTACCGGCTGCGATATTTCTCCTAATATGCTGGAACAGCTTAAAGATAAATATCCTGAGTTTGACGCTTACTTAATTAAAAAGAATTCCTCACTGCCTCTCAAATCAGGCAGCTTTTATTTTATACTTTCCACTCTTGTCATTGCGCAGGTAAATAACTTAGAAAAAATATTTCACGAGAGATCG
>JAJYSI010000317.1 GCA_021793635.1 Bacteroidota bacterium | reverse complement strand
TCAAGATTAAGTTCAAGTTTAATATAATAAAAGAAAACCTATGGCGTTAAAAAGAAGAAAAAAAGATTTAACATTCTTAGAAAAAATATATATTCCTGAAATTGCTAAAGGATTAGCGTTAACATTTAAAAATATGTTAAAACCGAAATTCACGATGCAATATCCGGAGGAAAAGTTTATTCCGCCGCCATCATATCGCGGCAGGCCTGTTTTGGTTATGGAAGAAAATGGTTTGGAAAGATGTGTTGCATGCGGACTTTGCTCGCGTGTCTGCCCGCCATTAGCGATTGAAGTGCAAGCAGCCGAAACAGACAGGGAAAAAGAACGTTACCCAATAAAATTTGAAATAAATATGCTTCGATGTATTTTTTGCGGACTTTGCGAAGAAGTTTGCCCCGAAGAAGCAATCGTTATGAGCAAAGATTATGAGCTTGCATTCACTAACCGGAAAGACGCTCTTTATGGAAAAGATAAATTATTAATGCCGGTGAAACAGCTTCAGGATAGAATTAATTTTCTTAGAAATTATAAATAAAGGAGACCCGACTGAGTTTTATCTCCATAAAGCTTTGGCAAAGGGCTTTTAGTTAACTTAATTCTCTTAAAATCCTGTGATGAAAGGGGAAAGATGCTTTCAAAAATATTCTCCAGCTCGACCATTGGTATAGACGCTTACCTTGTTGAGGTTGAAACAAATGTCGAAAAACAAATTCCCGGAATAATAATAGTCGGTTTACCCGATAATGTCGTAAAGGAGAGTAAAGAACGGGTGATAGCGGCAATAAAAAACAGTGGATTTGCCTTTCCAATAAAAAAAATTACAATCAATTTAGCTCCTGCCGATATAAAAAAAGAGGGAAGTTCATTTGACCTGCCGATTGCAATTGGAATTTTAACAGCAACGAATATTGTTCAAGAAGAATTTACAAACGAGACAGTTTTCCTTGGAGAACTTTCATTAGATGGGACGTTACGCCCAATAAAAGGTGCGCTCCCGATTACTGTCGAGGCAAAAAAACGAGGAGTCAAAAGGATTATCCTGCCGGTCGACTCTGCAAAGGAAGCTTCAATAGTTGACGGTATTGATGTTTATGGGATGGAGAATCTTTTGGAAGTAGTTCGGTTTGTAAACAATGAAATTGAAAAAGAAAAAATTTTTACTAATAAAGATGAACTCTTTTCCCGAATTAATTTATACCATTTGGATTTTTCGGATGTTAAGGGGCAGGAAAATGTAAAGCGTGCATTGGAAGTTGCCGCAGCAGGTTCTCATAATATATTGATGATTGGTCCCCCCGGTTCGGGCAAAACAATGCTAGCAAAAAGGATTCCTTCGATTCTTCCTCCTATGTCTTTTGATGAAGCACTTGAGACGACAAAAATTCATTCAGTTGCCGGTATAATTCCAAAGGAACAATCACTAATTACGGAACGTCCATTTAGAAGTCCGCATCACACTGTCTCTGATGCTGCGCTTGTGGGGGGAGGATCATTTCCCCGCCCGGGCGAAGTCTCTTATGCTCATCATGGGGTTTTGTTCTTAGACGAACTGCCGGAGTTCAAAAAAAACGTTTTGGAAGTTTTGCGTCAGCCTCTTGAAGATTCAAGAGTAACAGTAAGCCGTTCAAAATTATCATTGGAATTTCCGGCAAATTTTATGCTTGCTGCAGCTATGAATCCTTGCCCATGCGGCTATTACACCGATCCGGGTAGAGAATGCACATGTGCTCCGCCTCAAATTCAACGGTATATGGCAAAAATTTCCGGACCTCTTTTGGATAGAATAGATATACATATTGAAGTCCCCGCAGTAAAATATAAGGAACTTTCTACTGAAGTAAAAAGCGAGCCTTCTTCAGAAATTAGAGCAAGGGTAATGAAAGCACGTGAAATTCAGCTTGAAAGATTTGCAGGATCAAGAAATATTTATAATAATGCTGATATGGGATCTAAGGAAGTAAGACAGTTTTGCAAACTTGACTCGGCAAGCGCTGAACTGTTAAAAATGGCAATGACTAAGCTTGGTCTTTCGGCGAGAGCTTATGATAGAATATTGAAAGTTAGCAGAACAATAGCCGATTTGGAAAATTCTGCAAATATTTTACCGCAACATATAAGTGAGGCAATTCAGTATAGAAGCTTAGATAGAGAATTATGGAAACATTGAAGCAGATTAAATTAAAAAATATCTTAATAACTCACCTTACACAATTGCAGGAAAATTAGAGTGTTGGAGTATTGGAATAATGGAAGAAATTAGTCTATTCCCATACTCCATTTTTCCAACCTTCCTGGCGACAGAAAGGTATTCCAATGGTTGTGTAACATGAGTTAATAATATGAATTATATGTTAAAAAAAAATTGGATTGTAATCTGTTTTGGACGGATTTTTGAATTTTGCGATGAAGACTCGCTTCTTTTTGTCAGATGAGGACTGATCCTGCATCACATTTCAATCTGTATAAATGAATGATTTGATTTTTAGGGGATGATTTAGGTATTAGAGTAAAGTTTTTTGGATTTGATTATGGGTAAAATGGAGGCTAAACCTGCCTGTAAGTGTGATGTATGCACAAGAAAAGCTATTTGAATGCCTATTGAGACGCATTCACATGCCTGTAGACACGCATTCAGAGGCTTAAATGACGCATTCAGAAGTTCTATAGATGCATTCAGAAGATCCGGAGAGGGGGTAGATTTGAAATGGTTTTCCTTACAGAGTAAGTGAACTCATGTTTGACTAAATCAAACATATAAAATTGTAATATACAAATCAAGAAGGGGAAAGAAATTCTGAATCTGTTCCAAACAAATTGTTTTTAACTTTTTTCTAAACCATTAAAATAATTATAGACAGTTACGCCAAAAGTAAATTTTAGTCGTTCGGGAGTAATTTTTAATTTGCATTTTTAGTAAAATCAAAATATATTTGTGGCTCGTTTGGAAAACCGGGCGGACGCCGGAGTTGGAGAGCCGGGGCGGACTGTAAATCCGTTGGCTGACGCCTTTGGGGGTTCGAATCCCTCGCCGCCCACAGCTTTTTCAAAAAAATGCTGTTGTTCTTTTTAAGTGTGAACGAAGCTTACGCTGATTTAAGCGGGAGTAACTCAGTTGGCTAGAGTCACAGCCTTCCAAGCTGTTGGTCGCGGGTTCGAGTCCCGTCTCCCGCTCAAGCAATAAATTAAAATATTTATTGCTGACGTAGCTCAGTTGGTAGAGCACATCCTTGGTAAGGATGAGGTCACCGGTTCAATCCCGGTCGTCAGCTCAAGTTAAAAAGAAAGTTTTGTTTTACATAATTTGTCGACAGTTTTTAATGAAGTTGTTAAAAATTACCCCTGATTAAGCAGGGTATTTTAGCTCAAACAAAAATAAGTATTGCTATGAGAGATATTATAACTTTAGAATGCACTGAGTGTAAAAGAAGAAATTACACCACCACTAAAAATAAAAGACTCCACCCAAATAGAGTTGAGTTTAAAAAATACTGCCGCTGGGACAAAAAGATTACTGTCCATAAAGAAACTAAATAATTTTTTACGTCAGTAGCTCAATTGGTAGAGCAGCGGTCTCCAAAACCGCAGGTTGGGGGTTCGAGTCCCTCCTGACGTGCGGCTTAAAAAAATGAGATTTTTATGAAAGAAAAAATAATTGCTTTTTTTGATGACGTCATTAAAGAAATGAAAAAGGTGACGTGGCCAACAATGGAAGAACTTAAAGAATCTACTACCGTTGTTATAGTTACATGCCTCATGCTTGCAGCTTTTACCTATCTTATTGATATGGTAATTACTCAAATATTTAAAGGAATCTTCTAATTAAATGGAATTAAAGTGGTATGTAGTCCGGACATTCTCCGGGCATGAAAATAAAGTTAAAAACCTAATCGATGCTGAGCTAAAAGATAATGAAAAGCTTCGGGCGAAGATCGAAAATGTACTTGTTCCAACTGAAAAAGTATTTGAAGTTAAAGACGGCAAGAAAAAAAGTAAAACTAAAAACTTTTTCCCTGGATATATTTTAGTCCAAGCGGATTTGGATAATCAGGTTAAAGATTTTATTCTAAATACTCCATCGGTAATGGGATTTTTAGGGACAAAAATTAGTCCAAACCCTTTACAGCCCGAAGAAGTCAAAAGAATTGTCGGCAGAATTACTCAAGATGACAGCACCGAAAGAATGGAAACAATCTTTAGAAGCGGAGATTTAGTGAAAATTGTTGATGGTCCATTCAATAATTTTAACGGTACCGTGCAAGAAGTGAATGAAGAAAAGATGAAAATTAAAGTTATGGTTTCGATTTTTGGAAGAAAGACTCCTGTCGAAATTGATTTTGTTCAAGCAGAATTAGAAAAATAATCAAGAATTTATAGGTAAATAAAATGGCAAAGAAAATAACCGGATATATTAAATTACAAATACCTGGCGGCAAAGCTAATCCGTCTCCACCTGTTGGACCAGCCTTAGGTCAAAAAGGTGTCAACATTATGGAGTTCTGCAAGCAATTTAATGCAAGAACTGCAGATAAAGATGGACTTGTTATTCCGGTTGTTATAACTGTTTACTCTGATAAATCTTT
>JAJYSI010000316.1 GCA_021793635.1 Bacteroidota bacterium | reverse complement strand
GATCTGGGGTTGCAATTAATCCTTCTACTCCGGTTGAATTCTTAAAAGACATTGCCGAATACTTTGACCAAATTTTAATTATGTCTGTTAATCCTGGTTTCGGAGGACAAAGATTCATTCATGCTTCAATTAGAAAAATTAAGGAAGCGGTGAATATGCGAGAATCACTTAATGCAAAATTCTTAATTGAAGTTGACGGAGGAATTGATAATCAAACGGCAAAGCCTGTTCTTGAGGCTGGCTGCGATGTTTTTATTGCTGGCTCTTCAATTTTTAAAGCTGATAACATTACGGCAGCGGCAGCAGAACTTCTTAATATAATCAAGAAGCGTTGACAAAATCATTCCTTTTTGAAATGAGATTTTAATTTTTACTTTTCCATTTGCAGAAAAACTTAATTAAGCTTCGGGAGAGAAATTGGTAATTCAAATCGTTAATCTTTCTTACGCTGATATTTTTAAGAGGTACAGTTCTACCTATAATATCTACCGTGATGTATTTCAGATCGGTCTGCTTGGATTAGAAATTAGGGAAATTCCCGTAAGCCTCGCCGATAATATTCAGAAAATAGTTCTTAAAGAAAAGGAGATTTGCTACAAATCCGATTTGAAAAATAAAAAATCAGTCAGTCTTTTAATCCCAGGTTCTTTGTGGAATATAAAAGAAATATCAAAAAGAATTTTAAAAAGCGGCGATGAAGATCTCGGTTATAAAATTATTAATGTAATAAAAAACTTTGAAGAATACGGAAGCGGTTGTTATAATATCGGAGGCAAGAGATTTTGCTTCAACAAATCCTATACGATGGGAATTTTAAATGTAACTCCGGATTCTTTTTCTGACGGCGGTTTTTATGTTAAGACAGAAGACGCCATAAAGCATGGTATTGATATGATTTCACAGGGAGCCGATATTATTGACATTGGCGGTGAATCAACGCGACCTGGCTCCGAAAATGTTTCTGCCGATGAAGAATTAAATAGAGTCTTACCTGTTATTGATGGAATACTTTTAAGCAAGCCTGATGCAGTTATCTCTGTTGATACGACTAAGAAAATGGTCGCAGAAAATGTTTTAGCTCACGGTGCAAAAATAATCAATGATATCAGCGCCTTGACCTATGAACCTGAGATGGGTGAGGTAATTAATAAATACAAAGCCGCTCTGGTAATTATGCATATGAAAGGCACGCCGAAGGATATGCAGAAAGATCCGCATTACGATGACCCGGTAAGAGAAATTTATGATTATCTTTTCGATCGGCTTCAGAAAATAAGTAAGTTTGGTATAAAAGAAATTTTCATTGACCCCGGCATTGGCTTTGGCAAGCGCGTTGAGGATAATTTTGAACTTATAAGACGGTTGGAAGATTTTAAGAGCCTTGGCTTTCCGATTCTTATCGGAGTATCTAGAAAATCTTTTTTAGGAAAGACCTTGGATTTACAAATCAATGAAAGAGACACAGCAACTTCTCTTGTAGAAGTTTTGGCAATAAAGAATGGTGCGCGGGTTATTAGGACTCATAATGTAGCAAACGGAATTCAGGTTACTAAATTATCAAATTACCTAAGCTAAATGTGAATGATTGAACTTTTTAAAATAGGCTTTCTTACAGTAAACTTTACAGATATCATAGATATTGCAATAGTTACTTTCATTGTTTATAAACTTTATACTTTATTGAAAGGAACAATTGCAGCTCAGGTATTTATTGGTTTAATGCTGGTAATATTTTTGTCCTTCGTGGCAAATGCTATTAATTTAAAGGTCTTGTCCTGGATGCTGAAACTGGTTTCTGATATCTGGGTAATCACCTTTATTATTTTATTCCAGCCGGAAATCAGAAGGCTTTTGGTAATACTTGCAAAGAATCCATTCTTTAGATTATTTGTTAAATCGGAGTCCGCACAGCCAGCTCAAATAATTGCCGATGCTGCATTTGAGCTTTCGCAAAGACAGCATGGCGCACTCATAATCGTCATTAAATCTACTGGTCTTAGAGGTTACACGGAAACCGGAGAAATTTTGAATGCGAAGCTCAGCGTTCCATTATTGGGCACCATTTTCTTCCCGCGTTCTCCATTGCATGACGGAGCCGTAATTGTTAAGGAAGAAACTATTGAAGCCGCTCGATGCACTTTACCTCTATCTACAACTACTTCTTTGAATGGTGAGCCTCTCGGCATGCGGCACAGAGCAGGTTTGGGAATTTCCGAGCAAGCCGATGTTATCAGTGTTATAGTTTCGGAAGAAACCGGCAGCATATCAGTTGCAGAGAATGGGCAACTGAATAGAGGTTTATCCAGAGAAGGATTACGAATAAGACTTTCAAAAGCTTATAAGAGCCCTGTTCTAAAAGGATGGAGAGGTTTAATTGAACAATATGTTAAAGAAAAATAATGTATGCGCAGTTATTCCTTTTTTCAATGAAGCAGGAACTGTTAAAGAAGTAGTTGAACGCTCATTAAATTATGTTGACTGTGTTATTGCAGTTGATGACGGCTCTTCCGATGGTTCAGCAGCTAATCTTCAAAAAATTGAACATGTAATTTTAATTTCAAATGAGAAAAATTTCGGCAAAGGTTTTGCCCTAAATGCAGGATTCAGAGAAAGTATAAATAATAATTTCGATATTACAGTTACTCTCGACGCCGATTTGCAGCATGAACCGGAATTTATTCCTGAACTAATAGATGGCTGTAATTCTTTCGATATAGTAATTGGAAACAGACTTACCAATTTAAAGACAATGCCTATTCAAAGAATAGCAAGTAATAAATTGACTTCATTTTTTCTTAGTATTAAAACCGGGAAAAAGCTAATTGATACCCAATCCGGTTTCAGAGCATACAAAACTGAAATCTTACAAGATATTTTACCGCAATCGAACGGATTTGAAGCGGAAAGCGAAATATTAATAAATGCCGCAAGAAAAAATTACAGCATCGGGTTCATCCCGGTATCAACTATTTATGGCGAAGAGAAAAGCAAAATGAAATCAATCCAGGCAATAAGCGGATTTATTAAAGTACTAATGAGATAAAGCCATGACTAAGGTAAAATGGGAAATAAAAAGCCTTACTCCGAATTTGTCATTTAAAGATGCATCTCGCAAAGCATTGACTAAAAGAATAAACAAATTAAAATCTACTATTAACGATTATCTAAAAGAGGAGACGCCGGAAAACCTTCACCAAATTAGAATTGCTGTGAGACGTTTGCGCTACAACATGGAGTTGTTCATCTCATGTTTTGTTAGAAAGAAATTTTTAATATTTTATAATTCAATTGCAAATTTACAGGATGTTACCGGTAAGATTAGAGATGACGATGTTTTACTTTCAAATTTGAAAGCTATCAATTTGCCGAAAACATCTCATTCGAAGGATATAATTGTTAAACGAATTGAGAAAAGTAATATTCAATTAATAGAAGAATTGCAGCTCACTTTAAAAGAATTTCTTCACAGTAAAGAATTAAAAGATTTTATAAAAATGTTAAAGAAATGAAAGGAGTCTAAAATGAAACTAAGATATTTTTCCCACTCTGCTTTTCAGATTACAACAGATAATGGTAAGACGATTTTAATTGATCCGTTCCTTGACGGTAATCCGACTTCGCCTGTAAAATCGGATTCAGTAAAAGCTGATTATATAATTTTAACTCATGCACACGGCGATCATCTTGGTGATTCATTTAAAATTGCTAAAAGATGCGGCTCAACATTCATCTGTGTTGATGAGCTTGCGAACTACTGCGCATCAAAAGGTTTTAATACTCACAGCATGCATATCGGCGGAGGATATAATTTCGATTTTGGAAGAGTAAAATTTACAATTGCGCATCACGGCTCCAAAACGCCGGATAACGAATATGCTGGTTCTCCAGCCGGAGTAATAATTTCGTCAGGCAGAAAAAATATATATCATACAGGCGACACCGGCTTATTTTATGACATGAAACTTATAGGAGAAATGAATCCCATTGATTATATGCTGCTGCCTATCGGAGATAATTACACGATGGGAATTACAGATGCAGTAAAGGCAGTCGAACTGGTAAATCCTAAAACGTCAATTCCAATGCACTACAATACTTTTCCGGTAATAAAAGCGGATCCAAACGAATTTAAATCCAAATTGGAAGCAAAAGGAAAGAAATGCCGTATTATGAATTTCGGCGAAGAGATAGAATTATAAAGTATTCCGGTTTTTAATTAACTTTACGCCGTTTATTCGGAAAAATTATTTTCATCTTTCTTATGAAAATAAATCAAGAATAGGTATTTTAAAATGAATCTTTTAATTTATCAACCCTGCCGGAAGGCAGAAATGTGTAGAAACCTTTTATTGTTTAATTAAAAATTTTAATGGCGAAAATAATCTCAATAGCAAATCAGAAAGGCGGAGTAGGGAAAACTACGACTGCGATAAACTTATCTTCTTCGCTTGCTGCTGCAGAAAAAAAAACATTACTTATTGATATTGATCCGCAATCCAATTCATCATCAGGCTTAAGCATAAATAACCATTCACCTTCTGTTTATGAAGTTCTGATTGGAGTTGAAGACATTAACAAAGT
>JAJYSI010000315.1 GCA_021793635.1 Bacteroidota bacterium | reverse complement strand
TTCGTTCTCAAAGTTGCCTCCGGCAAAAGACAGCCCAAGCACAGCTCTATCTTCCATAGACTTATTTAATTTAAACACAGAATTATTCAACTCGCCTATTTCATCTTTTCTTTTGAGATCATCTAAAGAAACGAATTCACCATCGGACAATTTTTTAATTGCCGAGATTGATTTATTAAGGTCTATTGTAATCTTATTACTTATTAGATGCATTGCAATAAAATATGTAATTATAATTACAGCAAGTCCAAGTATTATGGCAGTTAAAACCTGGCTGAATAATTCAGAGTGCAGATGCTTGAGAGAGTATCTTACGCTTACAACTGCCAAAGTTTCACCGGTCTTACTTGCATGACAAACATTACATTGATCATTTGCATAAATAGGTTCAATAGTGCGAAAGACAGGAATACCGTTAAAATTTTCCTCATAAGCCATAGACTTACCTGACTGCAAGACGGATTTTTCTGCGGCATCCATTGCGTCTTCCGCATTATTCCTTATTTTATTAGATGATGTTATTCTTAAGTCAGCCAGATTTTTTAGATCTTTCATCTGGTTGATGTAAGGATCCACTTTAATAATAGCTTGCGACATAGCCTGCACAAGCGAGCGAATCATAACCTGACTTAAATTGTGAGATTCTAATTTTGCACTTTCTAATTTTGTTTGACTTTCCCTGGTTACCATTACGAAAATTAATATGCTAAATGCGATTGCGAGACTTATAGATACTATAAACCCTATCTTCTTAGTTATGGATAATTTCATGATTTTTCCCTTAAAGATTAATTTCAACACTTCAGATACTTAATTATCGTTTCCCATGAATTTATTTTTAGCTAATAATCACGGTATCGAAGTGAATTAACAATTTATTAACATAAATAATATGAGAAATTCCTGCGTTAATAATAACCTGTTAGTTAAAAATAATTTTTAGGCATGTTAATTCGTTTCTTAATAATCTGATAATATTGCAGTAAGTATTCCTTAATACAAAAGAATTATTTTTACGTACTTTATTTATGTATTGAAATAGTCCCATTCGACTAAAGGGTTTTCAAATTATTATAGAAATAGAATACTCCGGGCAAAAAGGAAGCCAATGAAATTATGATTTCTGCAATTGGTATTAATTCCGTAGTGGGTGACCTGGACCTTTACAGCGCATCCATAAAAGCTTCAGATAATTTAATGAATGTGTTTAATATATTTGAAGAGAATAAAAGCCTGCCGGGAATTATTGTCACAGAGGAAGATAAATTTTCCAAGATGCTTCCACGGACAAAATTTTACGAGGCTATGAGCAAGCAGTACATGTTTGAGCTTTTCTCAAAACGCAGGGTAAATTCTTTTTTTGACGATAACTACATTGATCATTCTTTATTTCTAATTTTTAGTACTCCAATTCTATACGCAGCCAACGAAGCGTTAAAGAGAGAAGAAGCTTACAGGTATGATCCAATAATTGTTAAATTCCAGGACAACAATTTGAAGCTGCTTGATTTTCATAAGCTGCTTCTTGCTCAAACACAGGTGCATTTGCTTACTTTTAAGTCATTGAAAGAAGCTAACGAATTTAAGAAGGATGTTCTGGGAATGGCGGCTCACGATCTGCGCAATCCTATAAATGCAATTTTAGGCTTCTCTTCACTTATTAGAGACATAAGTCCGAAAACCGATGAAATAAAAAATTACTCTAATTATATAAACGAAGCGGCGCAGCAAATGAACGATCTGCTAAATGAATTATTAAATTCCGCTGCAAACGACGCAACAGAACTAGAGTTGAATAGAATTGACTTTGATTTAATTCCTCTTATCGAGGGAATAATTAATTCATTCAAGCAGCAGGCTCTTTCCAAACACCAATCAATAAAATTTAACTGGATCACCGACCATATATTTATAAACGCCGACAAGCAGAAGATTAAAGAAGTATTAGAGAATCTAATATCAAACGCGATAAAGTATTCGGATAAGGAAAAATTAATTGAAGTTTATACTGAAAAGCGCGATAGCGCGATAGTTATCAAAGTTAAAGATGAAGGTCCGGGATTTAACGACAGTGACCTGAAAAAAATATTCAAAAGATTTCAAAGACTGAGTGCAAAGCCAACAGGTAATGAGCCTTCGACAGGGTTAGGGTTATATATTGTAAAGAAAATAATTGAACAGCACGAGGGAGTAATTACCGTCGACACCGAAATAAATAAAGGGAGCACGTTCAACATTATTCTGCCGCAAATAATATACAATTCAAACAATATGCAGTAGATAAACTTATGAGTATGCATAAAGGGTTAATTAAATGGACACTAAATTAAACGATAACTTACGGCTTGAAAACAACCTTAAAGATAACGGGAAAATATTTTCCCGGGTTTATGATGAAACCTCCGACATAATGTTCCTTCTTAGTATTAACGCGGATGAAAGCTTTACTTACCTTTCCGTTAATAATGCCTTTACTAAAGTAGTAGGATTACCAAAAAGCAAATGCACCGGTAAAAAATTCGGACAGGTATTTCCCAATTCATTTACCGACGAAATGACTGATATTTTAAAAATGGTAAGCGTAAAGAAAATAAAATATGAAATGGAGCTAAGCCTTGATTTAATGACCAAATACTTTTTCCAGGCAACCGTTATTCCTATTCTTAATAATGCAGAAGAGTGTCTTTATTTTTTGATTGTTGCAAGAGATATTACGGAGCAAAAGAAACTTGAAGTTGAGTTGCTTGATACAAAAATCAAAGCAGAAGAATCAAATAGATTAAAGGCTTCCCTGCTCTCTAATATGAGTCATGAACTAAGAACGCCCCTAAACGGAATATTAGGGTTTGCAGAAATTCTAATCGAAGAGTTGAAGAACCCGGATTATAAAGAGATGGCAAGCTTTATTTCGAAGTCAAGTAAAAGATTGTTAACCACGCTTCATTCCATACTCGAACTTTCAATACTGGAAGCGGAAAGACAGGAGGTTTACAATACAACACTAAACATAAATGAAATAATAAGCGAAGTATCGGAACGATTTTTACATGATGCGAAAACAAAAAACCTAAGCTTGACGGTAGATATTCCGGGCGAACAGAAAAAGCTTCACTTAGATGAATCTCTCTTTAAACAAATCTTGAACAACTTATTAGACAACGCATTAAAGTTTACTAAGATCGGCGGTATAACAATAGCAACTTCAGAAACAATCGAAGAAGACAAATCTTACGTTGATATTAAAGTTATCGACACCGGTATTGGAATATCCAAAGTGCACCTGGAATCAATATTTCAAGAATTCAGGCAGGAGAGCGAAGGTTTCGGGAGATCGCACGAAGGAACAGGTCTAGGTTTAACATTAGCCAAAAAAATGACGGAACTTATGGGAGGTAAAATTATAGTTGAAAGCAAAAAGAATGAAGGCAGCGTTTTTACTTTAAGATTCCCTGCAATGAATGCAAACAGCGGGAGCGTAAAAACTTTTTCCGGCTTGCAGATTACCGGAAAGAAAGCTTCACGCAAATTACTAAGGCTGCCTAATGTTTTGCTTGTAGAAGATAATGATATGAACAGCAAGCTTACGAGAGTCTTCTTAAAAGATATATACAATGTGGATGCGGTTGCTGACGCCGCTTCTGCGCTGCATCTTATTAACGAAAAAAGCTACGATTTAATTTTAATGGATATAAACCTGGGAGAAGGTTTAAACGGAGTGGATGTAGTCGAGCAAATAAGAAAAATCGACAAGTATGAAAATATCCCGGTAATAGCTCTTACTGGGTACGCTTTAAATTTAGACAGGGCGAATTTTTTGAGCTGCGGATTTACCCACTACCTTGCAAAGCCGTTTGATAAGAAACAGCTAATAGATATGCTGAATGATGCAGTGCCGGTTTCCTTATAAAGAATGAAATACTTAATCTTTTAATTCCTCTAATTTCTTATCTGTTTTAATCTTTGAATACTTATCACTGAAATTTCTTACCGGCAACCTCATAACTTTATTCAGACAACTGAGTTCATCTTTCCTATCGCCAATTTTATCATAGGTCTTCGATAAGTTATAGTATGCGGCAATTAGATTATTATCTATTGCTAACGCTTTCATAAACATTTTTATAGATTCTTCATAGGTTCCTTCCGGTACGCCGCCAAAGAAAGATTTTGCAAACAGCTTCTCAAACCAATTTAAGCCCGCAGCTTCGCACATTAAAAGAATTGCGTTAAGAAATTTCTTGTAGTGAAGCGTAAGCGAAAAATACTGTTCGAGCGAAGCGAGTTTATTTTTCGCAGCGGAACGGAAAGAAATTTTAGCAATTCTTTTTAAGTGCATGTTCTGGCGCCTGTCCCGATGTCCTTATCGGGATTTCTTTTCTGGAGTTTACCCCGCACTTGATGCGGGGCCAAGAAAAGAAAGGATATAAATATTTATATGAAGCCTGTAATAAAAGTTGGTCCCGCTGAAAGCGGCAGCTCCTTTCTTTCAAGAGAAAGGAACAAGTAAACCATATGCAAACAAAACACAATCATTGATTGTTGCACAAATCAAAACCGCTAAATAACTTACTCTATAATAGTATTGACAT
>JAJYSI010000314.1 GCA_021793635.1 Bacteroidota bacterium | reverse complement strand
CTTGGAGCTTTATTTCTAATTCCAAGAATTTTTCCTAACGTCTATTATAATAGCGACATATTTTTCCCTGTCTTGATAATTGCCTTTGGAATTTACCTAATGTTTAAGAGAAATATAAACTGGCACAATTGCCACAATAGGTTTAATAAACAGGTTAACAAAGATCAGCTCGATGACGTCTCAATTTTTGGCGGCGGTCATAAAGTCATTATATCTGAGAATTTCAAAGGCGGAAATATTACTGCAATTTTCGGAGGATCAGAAATTGATTTGTCTAATTGTAAATTAGCCGAAGGCGAAAATGTTATAGACGTATTATTAATGTTTGGAGGCACAAGTATATTTGTTCCTAAAGAATGGAACGTTAACGTAAACGTTACTCCTTTATTCGGAGGCTTCTCAAATAAATGGCGAAGAAATTTCAGCGGGCCTTTTGACTCAACGCGTACCCTGGTTATAAAAGGAGTTGCTTTATTTGGCGGCGGTGAAATAAAATATATTTAATAAATTGTTTGAATTTGCAATATGGCAACCAACCCAATTCTAAATAGGAAAAGAAATTTCGCCCTTTATATTGCCTTTTGGTTGATTATTGCTTCTATATATTATGGGCTTCTCTATTTTGAGCTAAAGATTACTAGTGAAACTGCTTTAATAGATAGCTTGGTTTTCAATTCTATTTTATGCGGCCTGGGCTTAAGTTTCTGGTTTCCCGCTAAGTATATTTCTTTTGAAAATAATAAATTTATAAAAATTATTATAGATCATATCCTTGGCGGAATACTATCTTCTACCTTATGGCTAGCAATAGGTTATTTCTTTATTACGTTTATATTAAATTATACTAATGGCTTTCCTTCTTTCTTCACCCGCACTTTGATGTGGCGATTTATTGTCGGAAATCTTTTTTATTACTTAATTTCTTCATTCTATTATATAATAATTTATTATAATAATTTTCAGGAAAAAATTATCCAAGAGTCTGAATTAAAAAATCTTATTACTGAAGCAGAAATGAAGACACTAAAGTTCCAGATCAATCCGCATTTTATTTTCAATAGCTTAAATTCAATGAGTGCGCTTACTACTATCAACCCAGTAAAAGCAAGAGAAATGATCTTAAAATTAGCTGATTTCCTTCGCTTTACTTTAGCTAATAATGATCGACAAAAAAATTCTTTCGGAGAAGAATTAAAAAATATTAAATTGTATCTTGAGATAGAAAAAATAAGATTTGAAGATAAGTTCGAATTTATTGAAGATATTGACAAATCTTGTAAAGATATATTAATTCCGAACATGATACTGCAGCCACTGTTCGAAAATGCTATTAAACATGCTGTCTATGAAACACTAAGTAAAGTGACGTTAAGATTAGTTTGCACTAAGGAGAAAGATTATCTGAATATATCACTCGAAAATAATTTTGAGCCCAATTTCTCTTCAAAAAATGGTACCGGTATTGGACTCCAAAATATTGCGAATAGACTAAGGCTTATTTATGGTATGGATGATCTCTTGGCAATAAAGAAGAAAGATAATTTATTTAAGATATCACTTTTTATTCCATTGCATAATTCATAAACCTTTGTAATCAATTTAAAGAAGTGAATTAATTAATAACGTAAATTTTAGGAATTCCCTTTCATGATGAATAAAATTAAAGCTTTGATTATTGATGATGAAAAACTTGCACGCGAAATAATAAAAAAATACCTTGAAGATATAGAGGAAATTGTAATTGCCGGGGAATGCTCTAATGGTTTTGAAGCCATCAAAATAATTAATGAAGAAAAACCGGATGTCGTCTTTTTAGATATACAAATGCCGAAGATAACAGGCTTTGAAATGCTTGAACTTATTGATAAACCTCCCGTAATTATTTTTACTACCGCCTACGATCAATTTGCTCTAAAAGCTTTTGAGGTGAATGCCGCTGATTATTTATTAAAACCTTTCTCGAAAGAACGCTTCAATGAATCTATTGAAAAAGCATTTAACCATATTAAAAATAAATCTCAGCAGCAGGAAGTAATTCAAAATCTGATTAAAGAAAATGATCGCAAACCAGACTTCCTTGAAAGAATAATTATTAAAGATGGGTCAAAAATTACTATAATGCCTTTAGAAAACATAAAGTATATCGAAGCTCAGGATGATTATGTTATGATTTATTCTACTGAAGGGAAATTTCTTAAGCAAAGGACAATGAAATATTTTGAGGATCATCTTGACCCGAATAACTTTATTAGAATCCATCGCTCCTTTATTGTACCTGTCAAAAGAATTAAAAGAATTGAACTAGCCGAAAAGAATTCATATCAGATAAAATTAGACGATACAACAAATCTACCTGTTAGTAAATCGGGATATGATAAGTTGAAGGAAGTTTTAAGATAAGATAAAAAAGGCTGTTGTTTGTATCAGTAATTTACCTGGAAATTCAAAAATCTCATCTTCAATAAAGAAGCTTCAGATAAGTCATCAAACAACAGCCTGTATAAAAAAATAATCAATCTGTGTGCCAATAATATTATCGAGAAATTTTGCGAAATGTTTAAAAATTCGCAAGGAAGAGTGTTTCTAATCGAGGGAACTGTGCAAAATGTGACAGTAATGTGTAATTTTTGCTAATTTATTTTTGTGTAGGGGGATTTTGCGAGGTTGGTTTTTCTATGGCAACAATAAGATCAAAAAACACTTTAAGCCGGTTATGCGCCTTAACAAGTCCCCAAAGGTGTGATGGTGGTTCAATTCCGTAATCTTTCATTGATAAATTTTTATTCCCGACAAGCCTAAAGGCACCGTCAGGCAGATTCTGAACCTTTACAATTATGTCAACGGCATTTGTTTCCCCGGCAATCGTAAGATCACCCTTGGTAGCAAGATCAAACCAACCTAATGAATCCACTGAGGAAATTAAGTGAGCATCTATCAAATCATATCGTAAAATAGGGAATTGAGATGCCTTCATTGCGCGGTACATATCTTCATTCATTGCATCTAGTCCGCAATCTAAGCTATGGACTAAAACTGTAACGACAACCTCATCTTTATCCTTGTCCTTTTTGAACCCTTTCGAAAATTTCTCATTTAGGTTGTCTTTCGAATGTATGAAGGCAAAGCCCTTTACTAATCTTGCCCTGCAATTAAAATCATTTATGGTAGAGCTCCCTTCAATCCAAAGCCTGCTTCCGGGTTGAGTTACATATTTAATAAAGTCCCTTTGCTGCGCAAAAATCATTGTACCTGGAAGCGACAAGAAAAACAGAATAATCGTAAGTTTATATAATTTCATTAAAATTATTATTTGGTTGGAAGACAGAAGCCAAGAACTTTCGTAAATATAATATATGGACTTTCAAAAAAATCCAATCAAAATCACAATCACTTAAAAATTACAAAGAGGATACAAAACGCAACTTCTACTAATAAATTAAGCTAATAAAATGTCAATTAAAATACAGCTATAAAAAAAAGCCTAATTATAAAGTCATGATATTGCAGAGTGGCGACACAAAAATAAAAGGGGAAAGAATATATTCCATCGTTGATATGAGTGCCTGCGCTGTAAAGGGGATTTCTCCCGGAGTTTCTCCCGATTACGGGAGTTGAAATGACATTTGGGGGTGGTGAAACTGTCTCATCGATAGACAGGCAGGTTTGACATAGAAAATTTAGACTATGTGTCGCTCCTCTGGAGCTTTAATCCTTTTCCTTTCGTTGATTTGCTACTAATATTTCGCCGCTCTGCGGCTGTGAGATAGTAAGGCGCTATAGTATTGGAAATAATATTTTTGTTTTTTGTATCAAGATATTTCAAATATGTTTTACATATTCCATTGCGGCCTGCCTGCCGGTAGGCAAGCTTGCCGCGCTAGGTAATAATAACCTTTTGCGTAAGGTGACTTAGTAATCAGAGATGCATATATAAAAATAATGGCTTGGCTAAGAGGAGTTGGAATATCACCAAGCCAAACATAGGAGCTAGCTATGTGAAATTCTATTGTTTTTGCTGGCGCGCATGGCAGTCACTGCAAAGCATAGATTTCCACGATTTGTCAACATTCACCGGATGTACGTAATCAACGCCCATTAAAGAAAATTCCGGTTTTTCATTTCCAATTTGCTGCGACAAAATTGTGTGACAGGTGGAGCAATTATTCGATATAATTTTCCCATCAGCGCTTTCATGCTTGCCGTCGTGACACCTGAAGCAGCCGGCCGAGTACATGTGTCCTATATTATCAGGAAATTTCTTCCAGCTGACATTCATGTAAGGGAAATAATTTCTCGAGTAGATATTTTGAAGCTGCAAAATAGCGCTTTCAATTTTATCCTTCTTACTTGAAAAAACCTCCGGATAGTTTGCTTGATAGAAATCTTCAACCAAAGTTTTAATACTGTCAAGTGCAATTTCTTTTGAAGTGTATCCTCTATCCAAAACCTTAACTGAGATGCTTTTTATATAAGGCAAACTCGGGTCAACCCATCCGGCAGCCATAACATGATTTACAGAGGTTGAAGGAGGATTATAAATATGCGTTGCCCTGTTATGGCAATCAATACAATCCATTGTCCGGTAATCACC
>JAJYSI010000313.1 GCA_021793635.1 Bacteroidota bacterium | reverse complement strand
TAGGATTCGCCCAAACGAAAGAGTAGCTCCCAATTAGTATAGCAAAAAGTAAAATTATTTTTTTCATATCTCCCTTAGGAAACAACTTCCTTTTAGTTTGTAATTATAATATAAGAAAAATTATAATCTGATGTAAATGGATGGAAGTATAGATCTTCTAACTTTTTCAGCATATATAATTCTTGAGAAGGCATAGCAATAATCAGAATCATTGCTTTAGTTACTTTCCGATTTACTACTTTCTATGAAAATTTTATTTATTTTACATAAAACAAAAAAAAGGTCTGATTTTTATGGAACTACAATTCATCGGAGCGGACAGAACCGTAACAGGTTCAATGCATAAATTAAAAATTAATAATAAAACTTATCTTCTTGACTGCGGTCTTTATCAGGGTAAACGAAAGGAAGCATTCGAGATAAATAAGAATTTTGATCTTTTTAACCCGAAAGAAATTGATTATTTAATTTTGTCGCATGCTCACATTGATCACTGTGGAAATATTCCTAATCTTGTTAAGAAAGGATTTGATGGCCCTATTTTTTGCACCAATGCTACAAAAGATCTATCTAGGATAATGCTTAAAGACAGCGCTCACATTCAAGTAAAAGATGTTGAGTATGTAAATAAAAAAAGGATTAAACAAGGGAAGAAGCCATTCGAACCTTTGTATGATGAGAAAGATGCTGAAGCAGTGTTCCCTTTGATGAAAGGGTTTAGTTATCACGAAGAGATTTTGATAAGTGAAGATGTTTCGGTCATGTTTTACGATGCCGGTCATATATTGGGATCGGCAATAGTTTATTTAAAAATTAAAGAAAATGGTAAAGAAATTAAGTTTGGATTTTCTGGAGACTTAGGAAGACCGAACCTTCCGATATTAAAAGACCCCGAACAAATTCCAGATGTTGATTATTTTATTTGCGAAAGTACATACGGGGGAAGGTTCCATGATAAAATCGAAGGCAGCGAAGCGAAGCTTGCCGAAGTAATAAAAAAAGCAATTACTAACGGAGGTAAAATTATTGTGCCTGCATTTAGTGTAGGCAGAACCCAAGAATTAGTTTATTCAGTGCACAGAATTTTTGAGAGTAAGCAAGCGCCAAGGATACCGATATATGTTGACAGTCCCCTATCTACTAATGCAACCGAAATTTTCCGTGAACATCCCGAATGCTTTGATGAAGACACAGTTAAGTTTTTAAATAAATATGACGACCCATTCGGATTCAATCAACTTAAGTATATAACGGATGTTGAAGACTCAAAAAGTTTAAACGATATTAGCGGTCCCATTATGATTATCTCTGCATCCGGAATGGCAGAAACCGGGAGGATACTCCATCATCTTGCTAACAACATTGAGAATAGTAAAAATATTATTTTGATGGTTGGGTATTGTGCTGAAAATACATTAGGTAAAAAATTAATCGACAAAGCAACAGAAGTAAATATTTTCGGCGATGAGTATAAAGTCAAAGCAGAAGTAATAGTAATGAATTCCTTCTCAGCTCATGCTGACTCGAACGAGTTGACGGATTATTCATCGAAATTTGACAGAAATAAATTAAAAAATATTTTTTTAGTACACGGCGACTATGACCAGCAGCTTAAATATTCAGATAGATTGAAGACCGCCGGATTTAAGAATATTTTTATACCATCACGAGGCGATGTATTTGAAATTTGAAGTGATCATTTTTACACTTTTATACTTTTTAAACAGATTTGATACCCAAGAAGTTTTACCATAGAATTTTGGATCAAAGAGTTTTAATATATTCGAAAAGACTTCTTCCAAAAAGTTTCGGAAAGCAGAAAATATTAATATTAATATTAATATTTTCTGCTATAACAAAAACTTATGGACAGAGACAGATAGACAGTCTTAATCTTATTCAAACTAATACGCCTTTGAATTTACTTTCAACAAATTTCGATAAGCAGTTAAACATTTATTCACTTTCAACTAATCTTCAGTTTCATAAAAAATTTAGCGACTGGTTATTAGATGTTTCTGAGAATTATAATTCTACCTTCATTAAATCAACTCAGAATAGCACAAGAGATGAACATTTTTTCTCGACCTCCGGCGATTATTCCTTTAGCAAAATTTTAAGTTTGGGACTACTTGTAAATAATAATATATATTCGGACAGCCGCCAGTTTGAAATAAACCAGGCATCGTCTTCAAGCTTGATAGCTTTTGGAGAGATTAAGCCCGAACAAAAAATTGTGATAGCTCCTTTTGCAGGATATACAAATAACCGGCAAATCGGCGAGGTTGATTATGGAGCAGTTTATGGGGGAGAAGGATATTTAAACAATTTAGATTTTTCAAACTTCATAGTTAGTACTCAGTTAAAGTTTAAGAATGAAGATATTTCACCGAGGAAGAATATTTTGCGGTACATGAATTTTTTAGTGACTAACGAATTAGAAAAGAATGTTTTCAATATTATAAATTATCAATTTTTTCAAAACAGAAAAGATTTTTATTTCACCGCTGATTCAATTACTTCCGCAGTTTTTGATATAATAAATAATATTCAAAGCAGAACCGAGACGACAAATGTTCTTCAAGATCAGCTAAACTACAACCAATTCTTAGAAATATTTGCTCAGTCATTGTTAGGAAGGGTCACATGGCGCACAATTGACCGCGACACCCGTTATCGCACACCCCTGTTAGCTTCGTCATCAATATTCGATACGAAAGTAAATGAATTAAAATTAGAGTTTGAATCTACAACAAACTACAATTCCAAAGTCTTTAACGGAGCATTAAAATTCAATTATTCCGAAAGGGACGAAAGGCACATAACAAAAAATTTTCCTGGAATAAGCGATGTATTTTACCAGGAGAGGTCGGACATGGAAAGCCGCAACGACAATATAGCCAAAAGAATTTCACTTTCATTATTAGGCAACGTTAATTTATCACCCGGCGATCAACTTTTCTTCAGCTTTTTACAAAACAAATTAAGATATGATACTCCAAGTCCGGAAAACTTTGATGACAGAGACGAACTTCTTTCGATACTCCGCATTAAATATATAAAAACATTAACCCCATTTTTTGACGCTTTCCTTAGCTTGGAAGGGACATTTAATCATATAGTTTATATATATTCTGAGTCGAGTTCAAACAACAATATAAATAGAATAATCAAATTAGAATCGGGGGAAAATTATTACGGAAAATATTTTTCATCATACAATAGCTTTAGCGTAATGGCTAACTACACGGTCTATGATTTTGAAGATTTAAATCCTAATTACCGAAGCTTTTCGTTCAGACAGTTTTCCGCGTCGGATTCTACCAGAATTATTTTATCATACAATCTTAGCTTTGAGCACGATGGTTATGTTAAACTTACAGAGCAAGGCGACTTGAAATGGGCATCATTCAGCACACATCCAACACGCTACCTTGAAGAAATTTTTTCTGAACCAAAGTTTACATTAAATTATTACCGGATTAATTTTTCATTAGGTGCAAGGCTTTTCTCTTTAAGTACTTTTAATTATCAGGGACTTCTAAAAGTTTTGGATTCAAGATATATAAGCATAGGTCCGCTTACGGAAATCTCTTTCTCAATTAAAAAAAGCTTAACTTTCTTTTTAACGGGCTGGTATGAATTTATTTCGGCTGACAATAATACAGCTAGACAGCAGGCGAACTTAAATCTAAACATGAATTGGAATTTTTAATTTTAGAATTGAATAGTATATAAATTTTATTATTTTGGCATCAAAAATTTGGAATATTATTGGCTGAGAAAAATTACTCCTTAGAAATTGATAGCGATCCTAATAATTTGATCACTGTAGAAGAGTTTGTAAACTATTTTACAATCGATCTTAATATTGATCCGGAACGACTCCCGGGATTACTTTTGGCAGTAACCGAGGCGACTACGAATGCAATCATTCACGCTAACAAATGTGACACAAATAAAAAGGTTAAAATTGACGTTGAGGTGATCGATAATAAATTATATATTCATGTTAAAGATGAAGGTAAGGGTTTTGATCCATCAAAAGTTCCTGATCCTACCGAGCCTGAAAATTTACTTAAGGATTCAGGGCGCGGATTGTACTTGATGCGCGTTTATATGGACGACTTGAAATATGAAGTAACGCCTGACGGCACGGAGACGATTCTGATATTAAATCTACATAAGTAAAGGTCAAGAGAAAGTTTAAGTTCAAGATTAAGGTTGGGGTATTTTGTTATTTTTATTTATTTCACTCTTTTTAAATTCTCCTCAAACTTCTTTATTTTTAGTCCCATAAGTAAATACTCCTAAGCAGACTTGAAATTTACAAGAATGCTTCGGAGAGTTTGCCTCTTAAAAGGTAGACTAAATCCAATCCGCATAAGCGGGAAAATATAATAAGGAGATATTATGGCACATAAAAAAATTGCACTTATTGGCGGCGGACAAATTGGCGGTGTACTGGCACAATTGATCGCTATGAAACAATTAGGTGATGTTGTTCTCTATGATATAGTTGAAGACCTTCCACAGGGGAAGACCCTTGATATAGCCGAGGCAGCGCGCGTTGATGGCTTCGATGTAAAAGTGACCGGCACGAATAATT
>JAJYSI010000312.1 GCA_021793635.1 Bacteroidota bacterium | reverse complement strand
CTTGCAGATCATTTTTGCTTACGCTGTTATAACTGTTAAAGCTTGATATTATTCGGTAGCTTAAACCGGCATCCACGTGGAGCCAACTTACAAGATTTGCTTCCAGATTTATTCCCGGTTCCCATACTAATAAGTCTTGACCATAATAGCTGGTGTGCGGGACGTTTCTATCGGTAACGTTCATACTTAATCCGCCGCCTGCACAAAGCATATCGAAGGAAGCATGGACTGGAGAATTTGATAAAAGTACATATTCAAATTCCAACCCGCCGTAATTAAAATCAATCATAAATTCCTGACCGCTTACCGGATCAATTGAGTTTGCTTTTACTTGATTTATTAGGCTGTAGATTCCTCCGCCGATTACAATGCTTCTATTGATTATCCATCCGAATCTTCCGCCTGCCAATAATGCGCTTTGATCTGAAATCGAAGTATATTTAATAACCGGAGCGCCGAACGCACCATTCCCCTGTGCTTTTATCGGAGTAATTACAAAGACGAATGTGAAAGCAAAAAAAGCGGCAAAAAACCGGAGCCATTTTTTCATAATCTACTTTTGATGATTAACCAAATTATCTGTATATCACTTGTAAATTTAATAATTCATGAGAAATATCCTTATCCTTTCTATCATATTTTAAATAATTGGAAAGGCTTTTTTACCGGCGTAATATTCATTCAGTCATAAATCAAATAAAGATAGCAGCAATTCCAAATAGAAAATATTTTTTAGAGCAAAAAAATAATTAGTAACCCAATGATTGCTTTTAAAGTCTAAATGAAAAAATGTAATTGGAGATGGACTATGGAAAAAATTATAAAATCTCTTAAACGGTTAACTCTACTTGCGGTATCAGCATTGCTTAGCATTAGTTCCCTGGCATGCGGACCTTATATGGAGTTTGATAATTCGCATTACTCAATTATCGAAGAAAGAACTTTTAATACTACACCGGGTAAGAATTTTAATCTGGAAGCATCATTCGGCGATGTTATTATTTCAACTTCCAATGAGCCGCAGGTGTTAATTAAAGTCTTAGGAAATGAAAGAACTAAGAAAAGAATTACCTTCAAGTATGAAAATTCCGATGAAGGAGTTTCAGTTGTTGCTAAAAGAAAAGACGGATGGAATTTATTTAACTTCGGCTCAGGAGCTAAATTAAAATTTGAAGTAGTGCTGCCTGTAAATTATAACGTCAAAGCAGCCACAAGCGGCGGAGATATTTTATTATCCGGTCTTGATGGAAAGATTAAGCTACATTCATCCGGCGGAGATATTAAAATAAAAAATACAAACGGAGATACTTTTGTCTCCACTTCCGGCGGAGATGTAAGCTCAATTAATTCTACCGGCAATCTTGAATTTAAAACATCCGGCGGCAATGTTCATATAGATAAGTTTAACGGGAATGTTGATGCTTCGACATCAGGCGGTGACATATTTCTGGATGGAAGCAACGGTGCAGTTAAAGCTCATACTTCAGGCGGAGAGGTTTCATTAAATTATTCCGGGCAGAATTACGGAATTGATTTAGCTTCATCCGGCGGGGATGTAAGAGTACAGCTTCCTTCAGACTTTGCTGCGGATGCTAAATTGTATGCTTCCGGCGGAGATATTAAATGCAGTTTCCCAACAACAAATGTTCAAAATATTTCCTCAAGTAAATACGAAGCAGAATTAAATAACGGCGGCATGCCTTTAGTCCTACGCTCTTCCGGCGGAGATATTAGAGTAAGAAGTAAGTAGTTCATAATACTCTAAAGCTTGATTCTAGATTCTCGATACTGGATAAATACTTTAGCCCAGTATCGAGAATCGCATATTGAATATCCGGGTTTTAAGGTTGTTATTCACCATCCTCTTTCATACTTTTATAAAACAAAAAAATTGATTTTACACGGAGAACTTGTAAATGGAACAACGCCTTATTTATCATTTCTTAGATGATGATGAGCTTCTTCGGATAACTAACAGAATAAAAGAAATCGAGAAGACAACCGCGGGGGAAATCTGTGTAACTATAAAAGAACACCGTCATTTTTTAAAGAAGAAAAAATCTATCCGCGAACTGGCGAAGGAAGAGTTTATTCGTCTTGGAATAAATAAGACCAGAGATAGCACAGGTATACTTATTTTTATTCTTCTTGAGGATAGACAATTTTATATTCTTGCTGACGACGGTATTATAGCAAAAGTTCCCCAGTCAGTCTGGGATTCAGTTAGAGATGATATGCAAGGCATGTTTGTTAAAGGAGAGTTCTGCAAAGGAATTTTGCATGGGCTAACAGAAATGGGAAAGATTTTAAGCAAACATTTTCCCGTTAGACCCGACGATAAGAATGAAATTTCAGATAGAGTGAGAATCGAAGATTAATTTTTAAAAAATGAAAGGGCAAGATAACCTGCCCTTTTCAATTTAATTTATTTCATGAATGTACGGTTTTATTTTGCTTTCAAGCATATGTTTTGGAACCGCGCCAATTATTCCATCAACAACCTGACCGTTGTTAAATATTCCGATGGTAGGTATGCTTCTTATTCCGTATTTAATTGCTATTTCTTGATTTTCATCAGTGTTCAGCTTTACAACTTTTAGTTTTCCGACGTACTGCTGTGCAAGCTCATCAACAATAGGGGCAACCATTCTGCAAGGACCGCACCACGGCGCCCAGAAATCTACCAATACAGGCACATCGGATTTCAGGACTTCCTGATCAAAATTTGTGTCCGTTCCTTCAACTGTGTATTTCATATTTTTTCCATCCTTTCTTTGCAAAGTAAGATGCAAAATTTTATAAGCAGATTCAGAATAAATTAGCTTTGTTTTTCGCCAATCACTCCGAGATGAGTATGTTTGAAATCATCTGAATATTTTAATCCGAAGCCCAAAAAGCGGTCGATGCTTGAATGACCGAAGATAATTATGCCTGCAAGAATAAGCGAATAATTAAACATTACGGTTCCGATTAAATAAAGCAATACAGCAAAGCCTTTATGATGAAATAAATTGTACATTGCCGCCCCGACTTTCGAGTTTACCAAATAACCGAGCATTGAAATATCCGGAGTTAAAATTAATAAAAGAAACATCCACCACGAGTACCCTAGCATATTAAAAAGCAGGATAGACAAACAGAACATACCCAGCTCTTCGTACCGTAATGCTTGTTTCATTTACTACTTCTGTTAATTTTTATGCTACTAGAAATTTGTTGGCTTTAGTACCGCAAATCGGACAATCTTCAGTAGGCTTGCCGAATTCAATATTACCGCATACCGGGCAAATATAAATTTCAATCTCGCCAAGATCTTTGCCTTTCTCAACAGCTTCAAGAGCCATCTTATAAAGCTTTGCATGAACTTCTTCAGCTTTCAATGCATAGCCGAACATTCTTTTAGCTTTATGGTTTTCTTCTTCAGCAGTCTGGAGCATCGGCGGATACATTTCAGTGTATTCATAAGTTTCTCCGGCAATTGCCGCCTTAAGATTTTCTTTTGTCGAACCGACTCCGTCCATTGAATGCAAATGTCCTTCAGCATGGATCTTTTCCGCCTGTGCTGCTGCGCTGAACAACCGAGCAATATTAGGAAAACCTTCTCTTTCGGCTTTTTTAGCAAAGGCGTTGTACTTTTGATTTGCCTGGCTTTCGCCTGCAAATGCGGTCTTCAAATTTTCTTCTGTTTTATTCATAGCTGGTACTCCCATCTTTCCTTAAAATTTTTTTTGAATATTTATTTAATTACACATAAAGATAAAAAAATTTTTCAAATAAAGCACGAAGAAAATCGGATTGCAAAAATGCCGGATGCATGAAGTCAAAATATACATTCATGACTACATGCATCCAGATGTTATTTAGTTCGCTTTGGGAGGCATGTTAAATATGTTTGCATCAACTTCAGCATTTGCGGTTATGTTATCGAACTTAATATCCATATCGTTCTCATAGTTTGCCACGTGTAGCTCGAAGGGGAATAAGATTCCGTTTATATTACGATAGTCACTGTAATCGGTTACTGTTTGAAGATCGCCGAGCAATGTTTTATCATATTGAATTTTACGGAGTAGTAAACCAGAATAAGCATCAAAGTAAAATCTAAATCTTCTGATATTGGAGTAAATCGCATCAACAACGTATACGGTGTCGCCTTTAAGCAGCTTAACATCGCTGAACTTAAGTTTGGAATAATCTTTTAAGATATTTACCGGCGCATAAAAATCTGCCGCAAGTTTTATATCCTGCTCATCCCCGGCTTTTAGCTGTTCAACACCTCTTGGAGTTTTTATCCAGCCTTCGGAACCGTTGTATCCTTTTACCATTTTTCCAAATGGAAAAGTTAATGATGAATAAAAATATGAAGGAGCTTTTTGTATGATTGAAATATTTGAATTTCTGTTATTTCCGTTATCAACTGTTCCTTCAAACTTCAACGAAGTTAATTTTTTATAAGCAGCTTTACCGCCGATAGCCCGCTGATACTTTGCGATAATCTGTTCCGGTGTATTTAATCTATTCGGGACACTGATTTCCTCTTCGGCAGATTTTTCTACATTTCTTTTTTCTTTCATCATCACAGCAGTCATAACAGCGGGAATTGTTTTCGGATCAGCATTGCCAAATTAA
>JAJYSI010000311.1 GCA_021793635.1 Bacteroidota bacterium | reverse complement strand
TATCCTCTACGAGGATAATGTATTTATCGGGTTTATTTGTTTCTACAATAATTAAACATCTACCCCCGCAAACGGGACAAGGATGTTTTTTGACCTCGTAGAGGCCAAATTATTGTAGAAAAGAGTTCATTTTGTATTGATAAATCCTCGTAGAGGATTAACAAATTCCTTGATTTTTATCCTATTAAATTTCTCAACTAAGAGAGGCATAATTTGCAATTCTTCAAATTTTGAGAATTTATTCCGGTATATATTATCCCTTTAATTGAATTTCATTATATTAACAATATAATAAAAGCTATTTATATAGGAATTCTGGAATAAAAATTGTTTTATTCAGTCGACGGGGATATTTTTACTTAAAGAAGGAGTTGATTTATGGATGCAGTTTTATTGTCAAGAATCCAGTTCGCCATGACAATCGGATTTCATTTCCTTTTCCCACCGGTATCTATTGGTTTAGCATGGCTTCTCGTAATTATCGAAAGCTTCGGCTTCAAAAGGAAAGAGGAAGTTTATGTTAGACTTGGAAGATTCTTTGGGAAAATTCTGGCTCTTACTTTTTCAGTCGGTGTAGCTACCGGAATAGTAATGGAGTTTCAGTTCGGAACTAACTGGGCGGAGTATTCCAAATTTGTTGGCGACATTTTCGGAGCGCCATTAGCCGCCGAAGGAGTTTTTGCATTTTTCCTTGAATCAACTTTCCTTGGCTTGTATCTATTCGGAAGAGATAAGGTTTCTAACGGAGTGCATTTGTTTTCAATATGGATGGTAGCAATCGGAGCTACTATCTCTGCGTTCTGGATTATTGTCGCCGGTTCATGGATGCAAACTCCCGCCGGTTATATTATAAAAAATGGACGGGCGGAGCTTACAAATTTTTGGGATGCTGTTTTTAATCCTTCTACTGTTATTAGATTTCTCCATACTATCGATGCAGCTTTAATAGCCGGAGCTTTTATGGTAGCAGGAGTCTCTGCTTATTTAATTCTAAAGAATAAAGAGACTGAACTAGCTAAGCGCTCGATGAAAATTGCTGTTTATTTTGGATTGATAGTTTCATTGCTTGAATTATTTCCCTTTGGACATGAAAGCGGCAGGGAAGTAGCTAAATATCAACCGGCAAAGTTTGCAGCAATACAAGGCTTGTATACTTCACAAACCGGAGCGCCGCTTGCAGTTTTTGCAATTCCGGTAATGCCTCCGCCCGAACTTAAAGCAAAAATAGAAATCCCGGGACTTCTTAGCTGGCTTGCTTTCGGCGATCTTAATGCTAAGGTGCAAGGGATTAATGATTTCCCTCCAAATGACTTACCGCCTTTATTTATTACTTTTGTTTCCTATCATAATATGGTTGTTCTTGGAATGTTGTTTATTCTACTTATGATGATAGCCACTTACCTTCTAAAGAAAAATAAATTGTGGGACACAAAAATTTTATTGAAAATGTTTGTATGGGCGATTCCATTGCCTGTGATTGCATGCGAACTTGGTTGGATTGCTGCTGAAGTCGGAAGACAACCCTGGATCGTTTATAATGTAATGCGCACGTCAGACGCCGTATCTCGGAATGTTCCGGCGGGCGATGTATTATTCTCGATAATTTTATTTGCATTTGTTTATTTATTAATTGGCTCTTTGTACCTCTATCTTCTTGTAAAAGAAATTAAACATGGACCTGAACCTGTTGCAATAAAGGAGGTGTTATCATAATGGACTTAAACACAATTTGGTTTTTGTTGATTGGCATTCTAATTATGGGCTATGCTGTATTAGACGGATTCGATTTGGGAGTAGGTGTTTTGTATCTTTTTACTAAAGACGAAACTGCCAAACGAGTATACTTAAACTCAATCGGCCCGGTATGGGACGGAAATGAAGTTTGGCTATTAACCGGAGGCGGAGCTTTATTTGCCGCTTTCCCAATTGTCTATGCAACCGTGTTTAGCGGCTTTTATATACCATTCATGCTTTTGCTTGCAGCGCTTATTTTTCGAGCGGTCTCTTTTGAATTCAGAGGTAAGGTCTCATCACCCGGATGGAAAAAACTTTGGGATTATTTATTTGGGATAGGAAGCCTATTACCCTCAATATTGTTCGGTGTTGCTATAGGGAATATAATCAGCGGCTTGCCGATTGATATAAGCGGTAATTACGTGGGTACATTCCTTGACTTGCTAAATCCCTATTCTATTTTAGTCGGATTAGTAAGTTTATCTTTTTTTGCTATGCATGGTTCAATTTATTTAATGATGAAAAGTGAAGGATTGGTGAAGGAAAAAGTTCTTCCATATGTTAACAGGTTATGGATGGTTTTTGTTTTATTGTATGCATTAACATCCTTTTTTACTTTTTTCGAAGCGCCGTTCCAGTTTAACGGTTTGTTAAACAACCCACTTTTCTGGGTGTTGTTTGTTCTTTTGCTTGTATCAATTGCGCTAATTCCGGTTTTTGTTAAAGCGAATAAATTCTTTAAGGCAATTATCTTTTCATCATTGACAATTATTTCGATGATTGGATTAACAGCTTTAAGCTTGTTTCCCCGGCTCGTTCCGTCTAATATAGATTTAGATTTTAGTTTGACAATATATAATGCCTCGTCTTCGAAGACTTCTATGACGGCGATGCTTTATATTGCTTTAATCGGAATGCCGATAGTAATAGCTTATACAATTTTTGTCTACCGGGTATTTAAAGGTAAAGTAGAAATTACAAAGGAAAGCTATTAGAGACGGGTGCAATATATAAAATAAAAATATAAAATTGGAATAAGGGAAGCAAGAAATGGAATAGATGTTCCATATCTGTCCAAAATAAAATTTCATATTACATCCATACACATAGGTGTTAATTTAATATTAAAATAAATAGTGATCATTTGTAAGAAATCTATTAAAAGGCATAATAGCAGCCCACGAATTTTATTCGTGGGAAAAGGAATGAAAAGAATACCTTTTAACCGATTCATCGGTTTCTCAATTACCGTTTTTGTAATGATATAAATTGTTTTTCGTATATAAATTTTATTTTGAATATTATATTGCCTAATAATGTTTCGCCCCTCTGGGGCTTTTTTGATATAATCATAAATTATGATGCAATTTGATAATCACAATTCATTATGCGAAACACAAAATTGCAAAACATGAATAGATTCTCATAATTATTGAGTCCCCGCAAACCCCGCAAACCCCGCAAACGGGGTAAACGGGGTAAACGGGGTAAACGGGGTAAACGTGTCAGGCTTCGTAAAACGGTCAGAACCGCAGAGCGGTGACATATTAGTAGAAAAAGATGGGAAAAAAGAATAAAGCTCCGGAGGAGCGACACATAATTAATTTATAGAAGAACATTATCAAAAGAATGTCATCGGTCTTTGTGTTGTAAATGTGCGGCTATTAGATTCTTGTTCAGACAATTGCATATTGTCTGACGAATGATTTGCAGGACTAAAGGATTTGCTTGATTGCGTAATTTTGTTTAAGAGGGGGAATACAGTGGTTTTGTCAAATAGTATTCATTTTGGGAAAATCCTTTATGGAAATAAGTTTACCGGATTTCAAACCCCTTTCTCTCATCATCGAAAAAAAACATCAATTTCAATAAGGTAAAACTGATTTAGGTTTTTTATTTTAATTATTATTTCGGTATTATCCTTTGACTTTTTAATTTATAAATTCTATATTAAATATATGTGGACCAGTAAAGAACTATCAGAACTTATTAAATTAAAGTTAGGCGACAGACTGCTTATTGTGGTCTCGAATAGAGAACCTTACGCCCATATATTTGATGGAGATGAGGTTAAATATTATATGCCACCGGGCGGGCTTGTTACCGCACTTGAACCAATAATGAAAGCAAGCGGTGGATATTGGGTAGCTCAAGCTACTGGTGAGGCAGATAGAAGTGTCGTAGATGGAAAAAACGAAATAAATTGTCCCCCCGACAATTCTCTTTATACCTTAAGACGCATTTTCCTAAGTAAAGAGGAGGAAACAGGATTTTACTATAATTTTTCAAACAAAGGACTTTGGCCGCTTTGTCATATTACTTACATAAGGCCACAATTCACCGGGAAAGATTATGAAATTTATAAGACAGTGCAGGAAAAATTTGCTAAAGCCATTGCAGAGATAGTGCAGGACCGCCCTGCATTTGTTTTTATTCAAGATTATCATTTTGTAAATCTTTCTAAACTCTTAAAAGAAAGATTAAAGAATGTAATCACAGCACAATTCTGGCATATACCATGGCCAAACAGCGAGGTTGTTCGTATTTTACCATTTAAAAATGAATTGCTTGATGCTATCCTACACAATGATCTGCTCGCATTTCAAGTTCAATATCATGCTATTAATTTTTTAGATACAATAAATCGTTTTCTTGAAGCAAGAGTTGAATACGACACCATGACTGTAACAAAAGATGCTCACGTTACTATGGTTAGGGCTTTCCCAATTGGAATTGATTATGAACATGTTAGTCAATTATCGTCTTCTGAGAAAATATTAATTCTCCGAAATGAATTACTTAAAAGATATAGGTTGAAAGATAAATTAGTTGCTATCGGTGTCGACCGAATAGATTATACAAAGGGAATATTGGAAAGATTTTTAGCTGTTGATTCCCTTCTTCAACGATATCCGG
>JAJYSI010000310.1 GCA_021793635.1 Bacteroidota bacterium | reverse complement strand
ATCTAAAATTGAACTTGGTATGCTGTACCAACTTTTGCCGTAGGAGAAATAAGTTCGTTCCTGCCGGTGCTCCAAGCTACTAAGGTCGTCGTAATGTCTTGTAAGTTTACGCCAAGTGCAAAGTTTTCAAACGGAGTATACCAAGCCCCTATATCGAAACCAATTCCGGTTGCGCTGTATTCTGCAATATTTCGATGGATAATTTTTACATTCGCGCCATAATAAAATTTCTCTGAATATCTTTTTGCAAAGGTTAAATAAAACGCCCAATCCTGATCACTAAATTGTTTTATCTGATTGTAATCAAGTCTTGCGTTTGGATTATTAATATCTGTTATATATTGCCCTGTGGTCGGATCATATAGCGCATTCCTTGTATCCGGAATGCCGTCGACGCCTAGACGAATAATGCTGAGCCCAAAGCTCATATCTTTTCCATAGGGAATCGCAACTGCAGCATAATCGTAATTTTCAAGGCTGCCAAATCTTTCATCATGCATCAACTCAATTTGAGGATAATTTATTCTCGCTAATGCTGCGGGATTATAATAACCTGCTGTTACATCGTTTGCGACAGCTACATAAGCTCCGCCCATCCCAAGCGGTCTTCCTCCTACACCTATTGCCATGAATTCTCCTGCATATTTTCCCCAAACAGTTTGAGCATTTATGTAAGGAATAAAAATAATTGTACTTAGAATGACGAATAAAATTTTCTTAAGCATTAATGAAGGTTCCCATCATTGTTTAATTAAAAATCTTTTGAAAAGATTGACAAATTGATATTGAAAATCAAGACTATTTTATGAAGTTAAATAGGCTGCTCCGAAAATATGTTAAAATAATACTTTTGCTGCCATTTTTTTAATTACTCATTTTACACAGGAGCTCCTATTGGAGTAATGGAATGTTGGAATAATGGAAAAAATAGTCAATTCCATCACTCCATTTTTCCAACACTCTCTGGAGGCAAGCCTGCAGACAGACATGTATCCCAAATTTTGCGTAACATGAGTTAATTATTTAGCCTTTGCCTGATTTGCCACCGCAGCAGCTTTCCTGGCTATTTCTTCTGCATTGCCAAGATAGTAATGATTTAAGGGAATAAGCTTTTCATCTAGCTCATAAACAAGCGGTGTGCCTGTCGGAATATTTAACTCTACAATCTCGTCATCAGGAATTTTATCAAGATGTTTTACCAGCGCTCTTAAGCTGTTGCCATGTGCTACTATGATTATTCTCTTTCCGTTTTCTATTAAATGTACAATTCTTTCTTCCCAGAAAGGAACTACTCTTTTCACAGTATCTTTAAGGCATTCTGTAACAGGTAGCTCAGATTCGGATAAACCTTTATATCGCGGATCATTCCCCGGAAATCTCGGGTCTGTTTTTTCTAATGCCGGTGGTTGAATATCATAGCTTCTACGCCAAATTTTTACTTGTTCTTCTCCGTACTTGGCTGCAGTTTCCGCCTTATTTAATCCTTGAAGAGATCCGTAATGCCTTTCATTTAATTCCCAGGCTCTTTCAACAGGTATCCACATTAAATTTAATTCATCAAGCGTTAACCATAATGTTCGAATAGCCCTTTTTAACACTGATGTAAATGCCATATCGAAAACAAAACCTTCGCTCATTAAAATTTCACCGGCGCTCTTTGCCTCTTCAATTCCTTTCCCGGATAAATCAACATCCGTCCATCCTGTAAACCTGTTTTCTTTATTCCATTCGCTTTCACCATGTCTAAGCAAAACAATTTTATGTTTCATTCAATAACTCCCAAGTTTTAATTTTTATGATTAGTGTCCAATAATTTCTATTACAAAAATAGACAATGATGTAAGCTTTATCAAAACAGTTTCCCATTGATTGAAAAGATTTTTTTGATGATGAAATATCAAATAATTTGAAATCTTATTAAATGAAGATTTATATTTAATACATGCTTTTTAATCTTTGATATATAATAAAGAGGAAATTATGAAAAAGTTATTGGGTTTACTTCTCCTTTTCTCTGTGCTTACACCTTTTACGCTTGCGCAAACCAGTATGGAAAAGGATGTTGATATAGCGTATCAATATGCGAAGAAGGGGATTTATTGGGCGCTTTCAAATATTCCCGATTCCAAATCGAAAATATCTAACGATCTTGTTGCAGAGAATAAGCTTTATGCAAAAGTAAAATTGAATAAGCTTGTTGATGGAATAAAAATCGAATCAACAGGTTATTTTAATTCAAATGAAGTTTCAATTAAAGTTTATAAGTCAAACGATAGCTTGGTTGAGGATGGTTATCTTGAGAAGAATAAAAAGGCAGTCATTCCTACCCATAAAAAGAAATGACCACCGGTAAATTATGATATTGAAATATTTGACTCGGCAACTTCGGCAAAGTTTGATACAATAATAGAAACTTTTTGTTCGGTGCCGATTAAATCTTTTAGTGTTAGTTTACTTAGAACACCGTCCAATAAAGATTGAATTGTTCGCCACAAAGATCGTATCGAACAGTCAATCGTATGAGTGCATATTATTTCAGTGCCCGAGTGAATATCGCAAAAACCGGATTCAAATAATTTGCCGCCCAATACAGAAAGAACTTCGCCGATGATTATTTCATTGGCGGGACGTGCAAGTTTGTAACCGCCTGTTTGTCCACGTGTGCTTTCAATAAATCCACCAAGCCGTAAAGCTCTCAAAAGCTTTCCGGCGTTAGCGATTGAAAGTCCTTCCATTTGACTAATCTCAGGAATTGTCAATCCATTTTGCGAAGTCGACATTCCGAGTCTTAACAAACATCTTAATCCAAACTCTTCTTGCGAACTAAATTTCATTTTTTATACTCATCAAATCAAAAATAATTAAAATTACTCTTTGAATAGCGGAATCTTTGATCCGCATTGTTTTGCATATATTACTTTTGCAAAATTCTCTGCGCTTATCGAAGGACCTTTTGCTGAACAGAATTCATTAAATACATCTTTCAATTCATTTGCAATATATTCTGCGCTGTTTCCTTCAATTGCATTCCTTGGCATAAAATAAATTAAAGTTCCATTCTTAAATAATGCAACGCTCGGTGATGAAGGAGGATAATTTCCGATTAACTGTCGAATTCTATCAACTGCTGTCCTCTCCTGACCTGCGAACCCTGTGAAAAGTTTATTCGGTATTTTATCGTTCTGAAGTGCAAGCGAGACACCGGGGCGCGCGCTACCTGCTGCACACCCGCATACAGAATTAATCATTACTAAAACTGTCTCATCATTTTTTGTGTTAATTGCTTTGTCTACATCTTCCGGTGTAATGAGTTCTTCAAATCCTACGGTAACCAATTCATCTCTCATTGGTTGAACAGCGTCCTGGTCATACATTGGCGGACGCGATACTATATTGAACATATTTTAGCTCCTATCATTTATTATTAATAATCAATTGCTTGCACATAAACTTGACCTTCATCTATCCTTGATCTTAAACTTAATCTTGAACTTAAACTTAAACTTAAACTTGATCGTTTCCTCAGTACATCCCTAACTCTACCTTTGCATACTCAGACATCATGTCTCTGTCCCATGGCGGATTCCAAACTAATTCAATATCCACTGACTTCACCTCCGGCATTACACGTACTTTTTCTGCTACTTCAGGAGGTAATGAGCCTGCAACAGGACATGCAGGCGAAGTTAATGTCATGCTTATTTTAACGTTAGCTTCGTTGTCGATTCGTATTTGGTAAATCAAACCAAGCTCAAAAATATCGACAGGGATTTCAGGGTCGTAGCATGTTTTTAATACTTGAATTATTTTTTCTTCTAATTCTTGTTTATTTATTTCGCTCATAATTATTCCGTTGAAACAGATTTATCTTCTTGCTTAAAAGCTGCTATCATTGTATGCCATGCAAGGCTTGCGCATTTTACACGAGATGGAAATTCTTTCACTCCGGCGAATACGGCTAACTTACCGAGCTCTTCTATATTCTCTTCATCGGTAATTTTACCGGTAATTACCGCATGGAATTTTTCAAACAGTTTTTCTGCTTCTTCTACCGGCAATCCTTTTACTATTGAACTCATCAATGATGCTGACGCTTTCGATATAGCGCAGCCGGAACCTTGAAAGGAAATATCTTTTATCCTTCCGTCTTCTAACTCAACATAGATATTTAGCCTATCACCGCATAAGGGATTATAACCTTCTGCGAAATGATTTGCATTTTCAATCTTCCTGAAGTTGCGTGGATTTTTGTTGTGGTCTAAAATTACCTGCTGGTAAAGTTCTTTAAGCTCAGCATCCATTAATTAAAAACCTCTATTAATTTTTTGATTCCTTTAACAAGAACATCTACTTCTTTTTTTGTGTTATACATTGCGAAGGAAGCGCGGGACGTTGCCGGAATATTGAATCTATCCATAACCGGCTGTGTGCAGTGATGTCCTGTTCGTATTGCAATACCTTCAAAGTCTAAAAATGTTCCGGCATCATGCGGATGAATATTATCAAATACAAATGAAATTACGCTGCTCTTATGTTTTGCCTGTCCGATTATCCTTAACTCCGGTATTTGCAATAAACTCTCCGTTGCATAATCTAAAATTTCATTTTCGTGTACTGAAATTTGCTCCAATCCAATTTGCGAAACATAATCTATCGCTGTGCCTAATCCGATTGTATCTG
>JAJYSI010000309.1 GCA_021793635.1 Bacteroidota bacterium | reverse complement strand
GTCTAAATAATAATCGATAAACCAAGAATAATTTTTGCCCATGCTTACTGTGTACCAATCAGGGGCGTTTTGAAAATTCGTATAAGCAGCAAAGCCATATAAGGCAGGACCAAATATTTCTGCGTACGGATCAAGTTTTTTTACAGCTTTTGAAAGTGCTACCGATTTTTGAATTATCTCTTTACATGTAGTTGGCGAGGGATGAATTCTCGGATGTGTTGAAGACCAAAGCGCTGGCTCGTTATCGAGAGAATAACCTTTGACTCCTGTTGATGTATTGGCTTGACCGTATATATTTACCAAAAAATTTACAAACTCATCCATATAAACAAAACCATCCGAAGTATCCGGTGTTAATGAAAAAGCGCTTCCTTTTTGAAATAGTACTTTGACCCATCTGTAAGAAGGAGCCACTTGAGACGCCAAAACAGTTCCGTTTTTATCCTTAGCAACATAACCAGCCATTTGAAGTGTTATTAAAGAGTAATCGCCTAACAAAATAGATTCATTTTGAAAACTTGTTGCAACAATTCCAGGCTGCCATTCGTTAGTTATTCCCATACTGTTGGTAAGATAATTATCGCTACTTTGCTGGTAATCACTGCCGGCGTTAGAGGCGTTATTTTCCCAATTATAGCCGGTTAATCGATTTCCACCCAACCTTCTGGCTGTCCAGTTTTCATCGCCGCCTAACATTTGGTTGGTCCCATAAATGTAAGGACTAATAGGCGTTAAAGTGTCGTCAAGATTTATATTAAAATTTACAATTTGCGAATGTAATTTCGCCGTTATAAAGGTTGTGCAAATCAAAAATATATAAAATACTTTCATCGTTTTTCCTATTTATTATTTTTACTTTAATAGCATCATTTTTTTGGTTACGAAAAAGCTGCCGGCTTTTAATGTATAAAAGTAAATGCCGCTGCTTAACATAGAAGCATCAAATCTTTCAGTATAATTCCCGGCGGAAAGCTGACGGTTTACCAAAGTGGCAACTTTCTGTCCAAGTAAATTAAATATTTCTAAAGTAACTTGATTGCTCTGAGGTATTGAAAATTTAATTTCTGTCGATGGATTGAAAGGATTTGGATAATTTTGATAAAGAGAAAATGTAAGAGGCGTTTCTACTGAGTTATTATTAATACCAGCGGCAAATGGTATCCCATATACTTTTATATCTTTAATATTAAAAGCTCCTACTCCTCTCATTTGCAACAAGAAGATTATATATCTCCCAGTACCCTGAAGGTTATTTAACGTTTCTACGTTATTTATTCCGCCGGTTCCGCTTGATGTAGTAAAAATATTAGTCCAGTTGATAAGATCATTGGACAACTGTATTTTATATTGTCGCGCATAACCTTGATTTCCCCAATAAATGACGACAGAATTAACAGAGATCGGTTTTAGTAAATCAATCTTTAGCCATTGTCCATCAGCGTTTACAGCTTGCCATTGAGTAAAATTATTTCCGTCATCAACAAACTGCGGATTACTATACTGATTAGTTACAGTGTCGTTTGAAGAAACGGTTACAGGCATATTTAACGATCTATTAACCTGGTTCGGCGGAAGAATAGAAACTGTTATTGTAGTCGAATCCCGTTCATCTCCTTGGGTGACAAGAGTAAATATATTGTGTAAAGAATCCGGAGTAACCACTAGGGTATCGATAACCGGGACGGATTTTCCGTTTAGCGTTACCGTAGAGTTCTTGACAACCTGCCAGGTTACTGTTGTATTTTCACCGATTCCTATCTGACTTGGCAAAGCTTTGAAAGACATTATTCTACCGGTCGGCAATACATTTACAGTTAATGTCATGGTGTTAGAAACTTTTCCTGTAGCCGATAAAGTGTAAGTTGTAGATGTTGATGGATATATTACCTCACTTCCAAAATCAGCAACCGCAGTTCCATTTAAAGTCACGGAGGAACCTGGTTCCGTTTCCCAATAGATTGAAGTTGTATCTCCCTTTTGAATTGTAGAGGAATTTACGTAATACTTATAAATGGTTCCGGTCTGAGGATTAACAATTACATCATTTCTATGACTTCTAAACATTTCTGCCAAATCCTGCAAGGTGTTTGTTAAGGGGGGTGTTTTTGTATCAGTCCATGACCAGCTCATTGCGCCGGCATAACCGTTAGCATATAAATTTTCATATAAATTTTGCCAGGGCACTCCGTATGTATCCTGAGCATAAAATTCTCCTATGACTAATGGCTTTGTTAATCCCCATGTAGAATAAGGATGATTAAACGGCGACTGAACCTGGGTTCCATAAAAATGAACGTTGTAATAATTTAAAGTTCCATCGGAGTCACCGCCTGAAGCAATTAAACGGTCATCCCGGTAATAATTATAATTCGGTGTTGAAGCTAATTTATTTAGATAAGAAATATATCCATTAGTCGTAAAAGTAGTTCTGTGGCTGCTGTTGAATTGATTTGTCAATTCAGACTTTTGAGCTGAAGTCATAGAATTTATATACTCAATTGCAGAAGCTTTTGCGAGAGGCGTAAAATCCGTTAAAGTCTGAAAACTATTTGCACCCGATGTAACAAGCGCAGTTGAGTCTATTCTGTGGATTGCACCTGCTATTAAATTAATAGTCCTTTGAATATCTTTCATAGGGACGTGGTCTCTACCTGACCAACCAAATTCATCTGATATTCCCTCGGGTTCATTAAATACTTCCCATCCGATAATTGCCGGGTTACCTTTTAAAGCCTGAACCATCGGGATGAGGGAATTTCTAATAAAAGCCATTGTATAGGCTGTATCGGTAATTAATTCAGAATTTCTGAGCAACTGAGTTGTATTTAACTCCGATTGGTTCAACATATCATGCGACCACAGGCAGAGTTGTAATCCTATATTATTCTGCTGAGCAATGCTCAAAATATTTTTAAGATCTTGAATTGCATTAGTGCCAGAATTTGTAACGAAACCATTTGCATCAAACGTAGGTGTATTAGCTCCGTTTGTAAAGAGCCAAAATCTCATTGCGTTTCCGCCGTTTGCGTGAATGGTTTGAAATATACTCCTGAATTTTGCAGTGTCGACAGTACCCGGTCCAAGATCAGCGGCAAAATTTATCCAGGCAATATTCATTCCGCTAACAAATGTATTTCGTCCGTAAAAATTTACACGGTTTTGAGCTTCTGTTTGTTGTCGGACTCCAAATAAAAGGATAATAATTACGCCGGTAGACAAAGTGTTTTTAATTTTGTTTAGAACGCCGGTAACGAAAAAATTCATCTAAATCTCCATTCCCAAATAAGTTTTTTAGTTTGCAAATTTATATATATAGTTCTTTAGGGACATTAAATGGAAAGATTTCTTGCCGTTTTTTTCCAATGTGAAATAAATTTATCAAAGTCGTACATATTTTTTTCAAATCCTTTATTAAAAAATTTCTTCTCTGTTTCATCATGTGAAAGAATTTTAATGCAGTTCATCAAAGCTCTGCCGGTGTGGTAAGCGGCTTTCCAAATATGTCCCTTTCCGCCATTTTTGAAATGGGGTTCTTTATCTAACCCTCCTTCAAACCAGTCCCCGTTTTCATTGTCAAGAAGATAATTTTTAATATAGTCCCATTGCTTTATGAAATAATCATGATAGATTTTATTCTCCGGGAAAATTTTAGACATAATCAACAGAACATTCAAGCCTTCGGCTTGTGACCACCAATTTTTAGTCGATTGAATTATTGTACAATTATTTTCGTTTGCAAAGTAATATCCCGCCTCAAAGAAACCGCCGTTTTCACTATCCCAGCCGTTTACAATTGCGTGATCTACCAAACGTTTTGCGACTACTAAAGTTTCCAAATCATTTTTTAATCCAAGCGCATAGGACGCTTCCAGCATTAGGAAGGCAGTTTCATAATCATGTCCAAAGGAGACATGATCTAACCGGTAATTTTTTTCACGGACATCTTTTGTGGAATTTCTAAAAGAAACCGGCGTCCAATCATATTCGAAGAAAAGGTTCATATGACCTTTTTGTGTGGTAATTGTGTCTCTGATTAAAATAAGCAATTCAAAAAGTTTTTCGCGAAGGACTTCATCATGCCAAACATTATACAATTCAGTATAAGCTTCCAGTAAATGTATAGAAGAATTTTGATCTTTGTATCCTTGTTCAATATCATCATAAGCTTTAGTTTTATATGAACTATTTTGATCAAAAACTTTTCCTTCTCTAGTCAGGAATTGAAAATAACCTTTGAACTTTGGGTCGAAGGCATGGTCTTCAATCCATTTGAAGGATTCCTTCGTGAAGTTTAATACTTCTTCATCTTTCGTTAATTCAAAAAGCGCTGACAGAGCGTATATGGCAAAAGCATTGCCGTATGTCCTTTTTTCGTCATAGAAACCAAGGTAATCTGAGGTCTCACCTTTGTAAGTGCGCATTTGATAGAAACCACCAAAAGATTTATCCCACATAAAATTTCTTATGAAAGCAAATCCGTGCTTTGCTGCCCAGGCATAAGTTTCGTTATCAAACATCATAGCGGCTTTTGCGGCAGTCCAAACCTGCCTGGCTTGGGTTACAATCATTTTAGGATGTTCGGGTTCAACTTTCCAGTTATGGGAAATGTTTGTAAAATAGCCACCGTTAATTTCATCAACGGCAAGAGGGTACCATCTTTCGAGAAGGTTTTTCCCTACTGCATCT
>JAJYSI010000308.1 GCA_021793635.1 Bacteroidota bacterium | reverse complement strand
GATACTGTTTTTGCTTTCTTAAGCATCGTGTAAAAGTCGTTTGTATAAAATTATTTTCCTTAGTCCTAACATAAATAATTCTTTAGTCATTAATATAATTCAGACAGGAGGATAAATGCCTACTTTAATGGTTAGTATCTCAGGTATTCGTGGAATAGTCGGCGATGGGCTTGATCCGGACACAATAGTAAAATACACTTCAGCCTATGCAGATTTTATTGGAAAGGGAAAAGTCGTCGTCGGTAGAGATGCGCGAATTTCCGGCGAGATGGTCCAATCAATTGTTACCGGAACTCTATTAGCAAAAGGATTAGATGTATTAGTAATTGGAATTTGCCCGACTCCGACGGTTCAATATGCGGTGAAAACTTTATCAGCTGACGGCGGAATAGCAATCACAGCAAGTCATAATCCTAATCAATGGAATGCTTTGAAGTTACTGAATAATACGGGTCAATTTATGACTCCAGAGCAAAACAATGAAATGCTGAGGGTCTTAAATACCTGTCAAACCTTCAAAAGTTGGGATGAGCTTGGAACCTTAAAATATTTTGAAGAAGGATTAAAAAGACATGTAACCGATGTATTAAATTTAGGATTTTTAAGAATAGATGAAATAAGAAAACGAAAATTTAAAGTCGTAGTAGATTGTGTTAACGGAGCCGGAGTTTATGTAATTCCCAAGCTTCTAAAAGATTTTGGTTGTGAAGTAATAGAAATGAATTGCGAACGAACAGGCATTTTCCCCCGCCTTCCTGAACCTTTGCCTGAAAATTTAACAGAAACAATGAAAGCAGTCGCATTTAACAAAGCTGATCTTGGTATTGTAGTTGATCCGGATGTTGACAGGTTAGTGCTTATTACGAATGAGGGGAAACCTTTCGGGGAAGAAAACACAATTACTCAAGCCGTAAAATTCATTTTGTCTAAGCAGAAAGGAAATGTAGCTGTCAATCTATCGACAACGAGAGCTGTAGAAGATGTAGCAGCCGAGTATGGTCAAAAGGTATTCAGGTCGCCTGTAGGAGAAGCAAATGTCGTAAAAAAAATGAAGGAAGTCGATGCAGTAATAGGCGGGGAAGGAAGCGGCGGAGTGATTTATCCCGCATTGCATTATGGTCGTGATGCGCTAGTCGGTATTGCAATTACGCTTCAGCACTTAACAGAATTCGGCGAGACAATTTCTGATTTAAAAAAATCTTTGCCTTTCTATTTTATTGCAAAGAAAAAGATTGATTTGGGTAATTCACAACCGGATGAAATAATCAGGCATCTTTTAGAAAAGTACCGGGATGAAAAGATAAATAACGAAGACGGATTAAAGATTGATTTTGACGATCATTGGGTACATTTTAGAAAATCAAACACCGAACCTATAATAAGAATAATAACAGAAGCAAAAACACAGGATTCTGCAGAAAAATATTCACAAAGATATTTTGACGAAATTAAAAAAATGTTTTGAAGATTGAGTATAACAAACTTGAGTTAAAATAATTTGCTTCTTTTTTGGATATAGCTAAAAAGCGCTTTGTCAAACGGCATAGAAGTTTCAATAAGATTGTACTCAATATTTGAATTTAGACATTCCGTTTTAATCTTGTTTAGAAAGCTTTCCATTGATTCCCGGTAAGCCTTTTGAATTTGGTAAGGTTGTGTAGTAATTTCATCTTCGGTCTCTAAGTCCTTAAATACTGCGTCATTTCCAAATGCAAAACTTCTCTCAAGCGGGTCAAGAATCTGAAAGACTATAACTTCATTTTTTTGGTAGCGGAAATGTTTCAGAGCTTTTAGAATTGAGTTTATATCATCAAAAAAATCAGAAAAAATTATGACTAAGCCTCTCCTTTTGATTTTTTCGGCGATGATGTTTAAGGAAGTAGCAGTGTTGGTTTTATTGGAAGGAGTTAATGCACTAAGACTTTTTAACATTTCTTGAAGATAAGCTCTGCTGGTTTTGGGAGGGAAATATTTGTCAATTGTTTCGGAGTAAAGCGACAAACCTACAGCATCCTGCTGTTTTATCATCAGATAGCTTAAACCCGCAACTAAAGTTATTGCGTATTCTAACTTTGATATATTTGTTCCGGAAGAATAACCCATCGACTTACTTGAGTCTAACAGGATATAACTTTTTAAGTTAGTTTCTTCTTCATATTGTTTAATAAAAAACCTTTCGGTTTTCCCATAGGCTTTCCAATCTATATCCTTAACCGAATCGCCCTGCATATAAGGTCTATGCTGAGTAAACTCAACGCTGAAGCCATGGTATGGACTTTTATGAAGTCCAACCATGAAGCCTTCAACTACTAATCTTGCTCTAAGCTCTAATGAATTTAATTTTGAAATGACCGCCGGGTTTAAATATTTCCGGTAATCATTTGAAGATTCTTGCATTATTTGCCAGCCATTTTTTTCCGCTGAAGAATTTCTTCCGGAGTTAGCCCCATATTCTCTAATTCTTCTTTTACGGATGTTGCTAATTCATTATTAGGAAATTGCTTCAAAAAAAGGTTAAAGGTCAAAGTTGCATTCTTATAATCTTTCTGATCATTTGCTTGAATAAATCCGGACAGAAATAAACACTTAGGGGCAATATCACTTTGAGGATATTTATCATAAGCACTTCTAAAGAGTAAAACAGCACGTCGCAACGATTCATCCGGAGTTAAATTTTGATTTGTCGAAGGTATTTTTTTAATCATGAAATTTTGATAAAGAGTCGCCATCTTAAATATTGCCTGGGGGGCTAATTGACTTTCGGGATAATGGTCTACCAATTTCTCAAAAGATTCTAGCGCTGCGTCATAATTTTTTTGTTCAACACTTGCATTGCCTAAATCTAAATAATTCTGATCAGTTTTTTTGCTGCAACCGAATAAAAGAAAGGCTAAAATGAGTGCGGATATAATAGAGAGTTTCATACATTTTCTATAATTTTTATTAGAAATATTTGTTCCAAAGTTATCAAATTAGAAATGAAGTAGCAATCAAAGGAATATTGCCGGTTTAATTTTATTTTTTTCTTATCTTCTTTAATTGATCATTTTTCTTCAAAGATTCCTCAGCTAATTTCTTTTTGTAGTTAATTATTTTTTCTTGAAGACTCTTATCGCAAACAGAAAGAATTTGAGCCGCAAGAATACCCGCGTTTTTAGCCTGGTTGATTCCGACAGTTGCTACCGGAACACCTCCAGGCATTTGAACAATTGAAAGAAGCGAATCCATACCGTCAAGAGATTTTGATTTTACAGGCACTCCAATTACAGGCAGAGGCGAATGAGAGGCAGTCATACCTGGCAAATGAGCTGCACCGCCTGCTCCTGCAATTATTACTTTAATTCCTCTCTTGTGAGCAGAAGCTCCATATTCTGCCATTAAGTTTGGAGTTCTATGCGCAGATACGATTTTTATTTCGTACATAATCTCAAATTCTTCAAGTACAAGAGCGGCTTCATTCATTACCGGAAGATCAGAATCGCTGCCCATGATTATTCCGACTAGTGGGTCATTGTGTTTCATAATTTTCTTCTTCATTTTTAAATTATTATTTGTTTCTCAATTTCTTTCACACGCCTTAAAATTTGATAGAGATTATCTCCTAAAATAGTCAGATGCCCCATTTTTCTTCCAACCCGTGATTTTTCTTTACCATAAATGTGAAGATGTGCATTGTCATCGGCAAAGGCTTTATTATAATTCCGAACAACACCATCTCCGTTTCTTTTACCTAGAAGATTGATCATTACGGCAAAGGGTCTTAACATTTCGGTTGAGCCAAGAGGTAAACCTAAAACTGCACGGATATGATTTTCAAACTGGGAGGTCACACAAGCTTCAATTGTATAATGCCCAGAATTATGAGGTCTCGGAGCCATTTCATTTACTAAAATCTTTTCATCTTTTGTAAGAAACATTTCGATTCCAAAAATGCCATAACCGCTTACCGCCTCGACTGCAGAAATTGCGATCTCTTCAGAAAACTTTGCTAGTTTTTTTGAAATCTGCGCCGGTGCAATCACTGTTTTACAAATATGATTTTCCTGAATCGTTTGAACAACCGGGTAAGTCTTAATTTCCTTTTTAGTTCTAACAATCATTATTGAAAGCTCCATTGCAAAGTCAATGAACTCTTCCGCATAGACTTCACTGCCACGCGATTCAAGCTTCTTCAAGCCTGAATTAAAAGAATTAATATTTTTCACAAGTGCATTGCCATAACCATCATATCCCATCTTTCGGGACTTCAGAACAAACTTTTTACCAAGTTTAGACGAAACATCCTTATAAAGATTTTCATAATTACATTTCACAAACTTCGGAATCGGAATTCCATTTCGTTCAAGAGTTTTTTTTTGAATATATTTATCCTGAATTAAAGAGATTGTTTTTGATGATGGGGTTACTTTCTTTCCCAGGGTCTCTATGTAATGCAATTTTTCAGAATCTATAAATTCATTTTCCAAAGTAACTACATCAGACTGCTTTGAGAATTCCTTAAGAATAGCTTCATTATCAACCCATCCAACATACTCTTTTTTTGTCAATTGACCTGCCGGAGAATTCTTTTCTTTCTCTAATATTGCGACATCAAAACCAAGCTTAAAAGCCTGATAAGCCGACATTCGGGCAAGCTGCCCGCCTCCAAGTATTCCAATGCATTTTTTAAAATTCACTTTAACCTTTATTTCC
>JAJYSI010000307.1 GCA_021793635.1 Bacteroidota bacterium | reverse complement strand
CGGAACAAGTCTGACCGATTAGGGTTGAATTCATATACTTGAAGAAAAAAACTTTCATAGCTTAACATGCTGCTAAGAATTTGGTTCTCAATTTTTACTCTGTCATTTTGATTAAACATTCTTTTTGCCTTTCGTTATAAATACTGATGTGCTGCTGGTATGGCATTATCTTCGGCATAATTGTTTTTATTGCCTGATGAACAATTTTCATCATTCCAGCTTTTATTTCTTAAATAAGTGTCTGGATTCTTTCTATATTGTTTGTCTGGAGTAGAATTTATGTAGTTTGGTAAAGTCTCAAAGATTTTCTCTTTCTCTTTATTAGATAATTTATACCATAGTTTTAATGATTTATCCATAGCTGCTTTTTTATTATATAAATTCCAAAATCGTTCAAACTCGATTAATAATTCTTGTTCTTTTTCTTTGTCTATGTCTATTTCTTTTTCTGTTTCGTCACTTTCATTGACGTGACCGTCACCGAGTAATTTTATCTTTTCTCTATATTTCTTTGAAGATAAACGGCTTACCTCACGTGCCTTTTCAATCTTATCAAGTTGTTGATGCTTGTCAAAGTTCGTCAAATACATCGTTCCGTCTTCCCAAACCTCAATCATCTTAAACCTCTGGAACGTTTCTAAGGCAAGTTTGACGGTATTAAGTTCCAGGTCAAAATGATTAGCTAACATCTCAGGCGTGAAAGGGATGTTGTCGCCTATTTCAATTATTCCCGGTCTGCCGGATTTCATTCCCAAGCATAAGAGACCTATCCATAGCCTGAATAACTTATCACCATCTGGAAGCTTCACAATAAACTTAATTTTGCTGTCGTCCATGATGTTAATATCGAGTTTGATAAAACTAAGATTCATTATTTGATCTCCTTAGCTATTGATTCAAAATCATCAATTAAAATTTTTAGAGAATCCATATCCTCAATTGAAAAAATCTGATATAAAAAATCCGCACACGTATAAACGTCCGCCGTTGCTGTTTTGATTAACACATTAAAAGTTTCATTCAATTCTTTGCTCACATTCTTTTTAGGCAAGTCATTTGCAAAATTTGACCGCAAATGTTCAAGCTGGAAGAGCACAAGCCTAATAGAATCATGTGCATTAACAGCAGCGATTTTTATCTCTTCCATTTAAAAAACCTCCTCAAAAAGTTCTTCTTGCTTTGCTTCTGCAGGTTCGTATTTATCCGAATCCGTCATGTTAATGTCTGACAGCTTTAGAATGATTTGCTTATCAACTGTAGAATTACAGTAAGGGCTTGTAATACCTTTATTCAGCCACTTGCGACGTGTTGTCGTTAGGATTGAATCATTAAACTTAACTTTAATTTTATTATAGAAATCCAACAAAAGGATTTCCTCGTTAATGCCTAAGCCCGGTTCACCGAACAAATGAAAAAGATTCTTTGTTGAACGTGGTGCAGAATAGAAAATTCTTTTTTCGGTGTCGATCTCTCCAGCGACAAAATTGTTTTGCCGGACGATTGCCCGTTGCAAGTTTGGAGATAACAGATGCAGCCGTATTTGTTTTAAATTATTTTTCATATTTATTTTTTGAAATAAAAAAGCCCTGCTGGTTACAGACAACAGGGCATTTATTATCTTCGCTGTAACCCAAATCGTTCAAAATTTATAAAAACAAAAAAAGCCCATTAAGAGGTAGACTTCTATCTCTTAATGGGCTCCTTCCGGAATACCCGGCTCAAAATTTTATTTAACCCCTTTTTTATTTACTCAAACTTAAACTAAACTAATAATTAATTCAAGTTCGTTTTTCAATTCTGCTGACAAAATTGAAATTATTTCATAATATCAACACAAACTTTTCTAAGAAAAGGAATTCTTAGCACAATATAACCAAGTATTAGCGATGTGAAGAAAGCTATTACATATTCAACCAACAGCTCACTAAGTAGTATTTTCCTATCAAGTAAATAATAGACATGCTGGACTATATTATATATCCTATATTGCTTAACACTATCTAATTTTTGTATTCCTTTCACATACCAAATGTTTGGGGACTTTTCATATTCAGCTTTAACCTGATTATAGTTGATTGCAGTTCTGGCATCTTGTCGAAAGGTTTTCCAGTCTTGTTTATTAGGTTCTCCCGCGCTTGTTAATTTATTTTCTTTGATATTTTGATGTCCTTTTAGCGGAAGGCTATCAATCCAATCTTTTGTATGACTATTTCCCTCTTCTGAGTTTTTTATTTTAGATTGAGAAATGCTTAGGGCATCATCCCAATTCATCTCCCACGGCTTCGCGATTGCAGAATCCTTATATAAAAACCAATGATAAGAGAAAAAAGAATCGGCAGATGTTGAGACAAAATGGAAATTATTGTCTTTCAATTTATGTTGGAAATATTCTAAAGTATCCTCGTTATTGAATTTCATTTGGAAAGTAAAATAACTTAAAGCGAAATATTTTTGATTACCACCGAATATAAAGTCATAACTTTTAACAGGCAATTTACTTACTATTTCCTCATTCTTTCGTCTTTCAGCTAACGTCCTTATCTTTTCACCTCCAAACTCAAATGGCGGAAATAATGAAATGATAACGGCAAATATAGTAAAAATTGCTGCCGATATTTTAAGGAAGTTATTCTTTTCCATAAGTTCTACTCAATAATTTAGCTATTTATAAACATTACCTCTTAGCCAAAAAACTTATAATAATTAAATTTTAAGAGTCTCGGTTCTTGCAATCTTATTATCTTTCTTCTTTCGTTTTTTCAGAATCTTTTCAATATCTTTTTGCTCTGCCTGGCTTACTGGCGGAATCAAATAAGGAATAGGATTTTCGCTTTGCCTACCTTTAAGTTTCTGCTCCGAGACAGGATATATGACTTTTTTCTTTTTCAATTATTCACCTAAACAACTCCGAATGAGAGCCGGTTCTAATCAAAACTATTTCATTGCCTTCAATTCGGTATATTAAAAGCCAATCAGGCGAAATATGGCATTCCATACAATCATCATATTCACCTCTAAGTGAATGGTTACGAAGGGATTTTTCTAATTGTTCTCCGTCTTGTAATGTAAGGACTATTTTATGAAGTTTCGTCAAATCTTTACCTTGTGATTTTATCCTTTCAAAATCTTTCCTGAATTTCTTAGTATTCCTTACGCTATATTTCACTTACTCAAGTCCTCAAACATCTCATCAATATCCGAATAAGCTTTGGAAAGATTTCTTTTGTTTCTGGCATCTTCAATCGCCGCTATTGTTTCTTCATTTGGGATTTTAAACTCAAACGGAATGCCCTTATGAATAACCAAACCTTTTAATAAAAGCCGGACACCTTCACTCTCACTTAAACCAAGCCTCTTAAAAATCTTGTTGGATTCTTTTTTCAATTTCGGTTCTACTCTTGTTCTTACTTCTGCGGTTTTCATAATTCCATCTCAATAATTTAATGTTTCTTTTTTGTGGAACAATATAGCCAATTATAGGAATAACTTCAATTACCACTGTGAGGAACATAAAGTGTGTAATAAAAGTCCCGTATAGGGCACGTATGACGGCTTATAATCGATTTAAGCAGCATGGCTTAGTTATTCAGCTTGTTTACGGAATCCATTAAATCTTCACTTCTCAAATGAGAGTATATTGAAGTAATTCTTAGGTCACTGTGTCCAAGTAATTTTTGAACTGAATAAATTGAAACACCCGATTGCACGAGCAATGATGCAAATGAATGACGTAAACTATGCACATTAAGTTTAAGATTAAGTCCGGCTTTAATTACAATTTTCTTAAACTTGTGTGAGATGAAATGCTGTTTAATTGGTTCACCCTTATAAGTAAAAACAAATTCAGTAGTAAAATTTATTTGCCTTTCTGTTACAACTTGCAATGCTTTTAAGTTCAAAGGAACATTTCTTATCTTTTTACTTTTGGTTAAGTGATTACGGTTATCAAGGATTACTAACCGGTTTTTAAAATCTATTTGACTCCAGCGTAAAGTAATTAATTCCATTTCCCGGAGTCCGGTATTTATACCGAAAATAAATAAGTCTCTTAGGTCTTTGCTGTTGGTAGCATTAAGCAGTATTTGAAAGTCTGTTTCACTAAAGAATAAGGGCAGCTTCTCCGGCAGCTTAATTTTCTTTATTCCTTTAACCGGATTCTCATTCAGATATTTCTTACTCACAGCATAATTACAAACTACCGATAAATAAGCGAACTCTCTTTTAACAACATAAGAAGAAACTTGTTTAAGTCTTTCTTGTGAGTAACCGGAAAGCCTATCTTTGTTCAAGTCTGTTAGTTGACAATTGCCGAAGTAAGAAATAAGATTATGGAAAAAAGACTTGATTGATTTAGTAGTGTTTACCGAATGAATAGACTCCGAATATTTCAGATACTCAAAGGAAAAATCTTTTAGTGTAACCGGAATAGTTTTTAATGACTCTCTTTCTTTAAGTTTATGTTCAAAGGAAGAAAGAAAAGACAAAGCTTCGCTTTTTAATTTTGTCTTTGCAGATATGCAGGTTTTCTTCCCGGAAGTGTTTTCATAGAAAATATAATAAACGCTATTTGACCGCTTAGAAAGATACATTTGAATAACTCCAATCTAAGCTCAAAGAATTGAAAATCTTTAATCAAAAAAGGAATCAGTGCCTTGTAAGTCCTTTAATTAGTCGGTAGAGCAAAGGACTGAAAATCCTTGTGTAGGCGGTT
>JAJYSI010000306.1 GCA_021793635.1 Bacteroidota bacterium | reverse complement strand
CTGTTTTAATTATTATCTGACATTGAGAATAAGGATCTAATGTTTTATCAACATTCTGATTCTTATTGATTGATAATATAATTCCATTAACCGGTGATAATACTTTAATGCTTTTATTTCCTTTCTGGCATTCAAGAATTGCTTCTCCCCTTTTCATTTCTGTTCCCGGTTCAAGTAATATATTTATTAATACATTTTTGATATTCTTGTACAACAAGTTATCTATTCCAAATTGAAAAGTATCTCCGGAGATCTTTTTTAACCAAGTATGATTTCTTATTAAATAAATATTATCCGGGAATTCATTTTGATTCGTAATAGGAACAAGATCTTGAGATTCATTAATCATCTTTTCAAAAGCAGGATGAGTCCTTCCATGGATTTTTAGAACTACGACATCAACTGCTATAATAAATACAAATGCGAGCACTACAGAAATTGCAACCATAATCTTCCTTTTAATTAGAACTTAATCATTATCTTTTTTCTATATTTTTATTTAGAAGCGCTTGACTTTTCGCCGTTCACATTTTTGCCGCCGGATTTATCTTTCTCTTCATGATTTGATTTACCCCCGTCATACATGGTAGCACCGACTACACTGATAATCGGTTCAATATTGCTTGTTGAAATTTTTTTCACTCGTTCGCTCTTTCGCTTTGATGCCAGCGGATCAATTACAAGCTGAACAAAAAGATCAACAGCGGCAAATACCAGAACTAATATTAATAAAAATGTAAGCATGATCTTCTCCTTAAATGTTTTTCAAATCTTTCATGTAAAAGTTCAATTAACATACCATCAGAATCATTTTTTTCCTTCGATCCATAATTAATTGCAAGACAATGGATTGCTAAATTTTCGTAGAATACTTAAATCTTTTCAGATAAAATATTGTAAGCATCTTCATCATCAGCATGTTGAATTATCCAGCACGACTTTTATTTTGCTAATCATCATTTCGGTTTCTTTATAAAAAGCTGCTAAAGAAAATTCTAAAATATATTGATTGCAATTTGGCAACTATTTTTATTTAGCAATTGGGGGACAAACTTTGATCAATTACGATAAGAAAAAATTTTTAACAACACTTATTTTCTATTTCTCACTAACAGCAAACAACTTTGAAAGGTGTTACCAGATACGAGAAGCAGATTTAGGTATTCAACAACAAAACATTTTTTAAAAGTTGTTTTACAATTGAAATTTAATGTTTGTGAAAATTTGGAATTCTATTTAAACCAGGGAAATTATATTGGCATGCTTTTATATAAACAGCAATTGTCAGTTTAATTTTATTATAGGAAATAAAAAATTTTAAATATAGAAAGAGGGCAAGGTGGAAAAACAAAATCGAAGAAAGTTCTTTAAGACAACCGCTCTTATCGGATCTGCAATTGCAGGCTTATCTTCAAGCTCAACTAAGGCTGCACCCAAGAATATTCTATCGGAAGATAGAATGGGTGTACTGGTTGATACTACTGCGTGTATCGGATGCAGAAGTTGTGAATGGGCTTGTAAGACTGCACATGGAATAGAAACCCAATCTTTAGAAAAATATAATGATAGATCAGTGTTCAAAAAAATGCGCCGACCGGATGTAAATGCTTTAACTGTGGTTAATGAATATCCAAATCCTCAGAATGCTAAGCTGCCGACTGATGTTAAAGTACAATGTATGCATTGCGATCATCCGGCATGCGTATCTGCCTGCATTGTTGGCGCTTTTTCAAAACAGGAAAACGGATCGGTAATTTGGGATACAAAGAAATGTATCGGATGCCGGTATTGTATGGTCGCATGTCCCTTCCAGGTTCCTTCGTTTGAATATAACAAAGCAATAAATCCGGAAATTAAAAAATGCGATTTCTGTTTTGAGCGAACAAAGATTGGTAAGCTTCCTGCCTGCGTAGAAATTTGCCCGGTTGAAGCATTGACTTACGGACCTAGAAATGATTTAATCAAAATTGCACGGGAAAGAATAAAGCGAAATCCTGATAAATATTTTGATCATATCTACGGTGAGTATGAAGTCGGCGGAACCTCATGGCTGTATATCGGAAGTCAGGATTTAAGAAATGTAGCATTTCCAAAACTTGGAGACAAGCCTGCACCGGGAGTATCCGAAGCAATTCAGCATGGAATATTTGCTTACTTTGTACCGCCGGTTTCACTATATGCCCTACTGGGAGGAATTATGTGGATTACTAAGAACAGAAAAAATTCGGAAGAGGAGTAAATTATGGTTTCTTATCTTAAGCCCGCACCAATCAATAAAAAATTTTTTACTCGCGGAGTTTTTGTTTTGATACTCCTTGCATTAAACGGAATTGTATTTCTGCTTGGTAGATTATTTTTTGGAATTGGTGCAGTTACACATTTGAATAATCAATATCCCTGGGGAATTTGGATTGGAGTAGATGTAGCAGCAGGAGTAGCTTTAGCTGCCGGCGGTTTTACTACCGCTGCTCTCGGTCATGTTATGCATCGTACTCACTACCATGATATTGTAAAGCCGGCTCTGCTGACCGCACTGCTGGGATATACTTTTGTTGCCTTAAGCGTTTCTATCGACATTGGAAGATGGTATTATATCTGGCATCCCATGATTATGTGGAATGGATCATCGGCTTTATTTGAAGTCGGTATTTGTGTTATGATTTATCTTACTGTTCTTTATATAGAATTTCTACCTATAGTTACCGAGAGATTTATAAACCATGTTCATCTTAAAGGAATTTTTTCTTTTTTGAATAAGCCCATAGAAAGATTTCTGATACTTCTTGATAAAGGATTATCAAAAGTAATGTTCGTTTTTATAATTGCCGGCGTAGTTCTTTCAACATTGCACCAGTCTTCTCTCGGAACTTTAATGGTTATAGCCGGACCAAAGATGCATCCGCTCTGGCAAACGCCAATATTGCCTTTATTGTTTTTGCTTTCGGCAATTTCAGTCGGATTTCCGATGGTAATTTTCGAGTCAATGATAGCCGCACGCTCTTTCGGATTGAAGCCTGAGATGGAAGTACTTTCACGACTTGGTTCAATTGTTCCGCCTATTCTTGGAGTGTATCTTGCTTTCAAATTAGGGGACATGTTTATCAGAGAAACATTTGTTTATCTAACCAGCTTTAATACTCAAAGCGTAATGTTTACAATTGAAGTTTTGTTTGGAGTAATAATTCCGCTTAGAATGTTTTTATCTAAAGCAGTTTTGAAATCTCCGCTTTGGCTGTTTGTTGCATCCAGCCTGGTAATTTTCGGAGTTCTGCTGAACAGAATAAACAACTTTGTTACGGCTTATACGCCGCCTTATTCGTTTGGATCCTACTTCCCTTCAATAGGTGAAATATCAGTTACAGTCGGATTTATTGCTTTGCTTGTGTTACTGTACCGAGTTATTGTTTTCAATTTCCCTGTAATCGGCTTGCCGGAACGACAATATATGATTCAAACTAAATTTAAAATTAGGGGAATTGCACAATGAAAAAATTACTTTTATTAAATATTCTTTTATTTACCATTTCGATACTTGGTCAGTCTAAGCTTCCTAAAGAACATAGACTGTCAACTAAGCTAACTTGCAAAACATGTCATGCTTGCGAAGTACCGACAAGAAAAGATCCCTGTCTTGTAGCTTGTCCACGTAATAAAATGGTAACGGTTTATCAATCCGCAGACAAGACAGTAAATGTAGTAACGCTTGGTGAATTATCGAAAAAATATATGCCGGTCGTATTTTATCATAGGGCTCATGCGCAGATGTCCGAGATGTCAGGCGGCTGTGCAACATGTCATCATTATAATACTAGCGGTCCAATACAGCCGTGCAAAAATTGTCATCAAGCTGAAAGAAAAAGAGACGACATAAGCAAGCCTGATTTGGAAGCTGCTTACCATAGACAGTGCATCAACTGTCATCGCGAATGGAGCCATGAAAATAGCTGCACTTCATGCCATGAATTAAAAACCGGCAATGCTGCTGCCAGGCAATTGGTTTCGAAAGATCATCCTAAACTTAAAGTGCCTGAAAAAGTAGTTTATGAAACTTTAAGCCGAAAAGGAAAGTATGTTACTTTTTATCATGATGAACATATAAAACTTTTTGGCGCAAGTTGTATTAGCTGTCATCAAAATGAAAATTGCACAAAGTGCCATGATAAAGGAAAACCGACGTTAACCCAGCAGCTTTATGATTCGCCGATTAAAATTCATAAGTCTGCCGACCAGCATCATAAGCCTTGTTTCTCATGCCATAGCGAAGATAAATGCAGTGTGTGCCATCTGAATAAACCGGAAGGTCCTTTCAACCATGCTGAAAGAACCGGCTGGGCTTTGAATAAATTTCACCAGAAATTATCATGCTCAGAGTGTCATGGCAATTCGAATAAATTTGTTAAGCTGGATAATAAATGCGAAAGCTGTCATAAAGATTTTGCTGCCGGTAAGTTCGACCACAGCTTAACCGGATTGAAGCTTGATGAAAACCATAAAGATTTGGATTGCGTTGAATGTCATAAAGAAAAGAATTTCTCAAATCCGCCGGCTTGCGATAATTGCCATGATGATAAAAGTTTTCCTAAAAACAAACCCGGAAAAGAAGTATTGATTTCGTTAAAAAGGAAAAAGTAACAGTTACAATAATTTCAAAAAGATATAGATTGCAGTTGAAAATTAGAATCAAAGTTATCGTCTTCGGAAAGTTGAATACATGTTTAAGAAAATAGGTTTCAAAT
>JAJYSI010000305.1 GCA_021793635.1 Bacteroidota bacterium | reverse complement strand
ATTGAAGGTGTACAAGCATGAGGGTAAGAATAGACTCCACCTTTTTCAAAAGTTCTAACAACGTTTACAGGTACAAAAACAAATCTTGTTACTTTTCTTGCCTCTATAGTGAGGTTAGACTTATTAAATAAGCATTCAAATGGGCTACCCCAGTCTGTAATTAAAATCTCAATTTTATTTAGTAATCCTAACTTTTGGAAGTTTGAAGCTATCTTGTTAATATTTGTTGATAACCTCCAACTAAAGTCTCCCATGTATTCATCATTTCTTCCATGGGTAACAAAACTTATTAAGATATCTCTTACTTTATTTTTTCTACCTTCTGAATTTTCCATGTTTATTTTAAAATCAAATAGTATATGTCATGTTAAATTTTTAATCATTTATATTTCTTAACCATTCTTCGAGCAATTGCAATTCTTCTTTTTTCACTAAACTCTTTTCATGCAATGCTTCATATGCAGTAAACAAATTATCTTTTATTGAAAGGTTTGATTTTATATTTTTCTCTATAATTCCTATTACTACTTCAGAATGTAAATAAATAGGTATTTCTGATTCAAAATCTTTTAATAAGCTATGGGCGTTTCTTTCCTGAATTGCAGTTGAAGTTAAAAATCCAATTCTATATCCATAAAGCCACATTATCACTTGTGCAACCAAACTACGGAGTATATCGGTAAACCTGAATGTTACAAAAGCCGGTAAGTATAAGAGTGCGAATAATTCTCTTCTGAAAACAGTATTTTGAGAATTAAAAGGACACAATGTTCCCTTATCTAAAACAATCGGATTACGTTCTTTAAAGAAACATGGATTATTATTTGTCAACCTGTAGATTGCATCTACATCCGGATCTCCATCTACAAGACCTTGCCAAACACCTACTGAAACCTTTCTGTTTTTAATCTTATTATTTTCAAATTTTAAGCTTCCATTATTAATTTTGTCAAGGGGAAAACCTCGCGGCCAGATCTTTTGTTTGGTAAATAGATTATAAATATTAATAAAGCCCAAGTTTTCATTCATAACATCATAAAAATTATCAAACTCAGGAAATCCCCAATTATTTTTTGGAATATTATCATCATCAGTATCAACAATTATATCCGCACCTAACTTGATTGCGGCCAAGTAGCCGATCATTTTTCTCGAATAATGATTAAATGGTAGTCTTTTAGCTATACCAAAATCTTTTTGATTTTGCTTGTCAACTGAAATAAAATTGCAGTTTTCAAATTTCCAGTCTTTAGGTGTTTTTTTATCACCTACAACTATTAGTTCATAACCTTCTAACTTAGAAAATTCTAATACAGCTTTTGTTGGACTGGAAATAGAAGTTATTACTATAATTTTTTTGCTCAAAATATTTAGCCAAATTAATTGTTGATAAATATGTACTTCAATATGTATTTTTGTTAATTTTGCGTCTCCATTATAACGTCTTCATTCGCCGTTAGAGTTTTTTAATTTGATTGTTATTCATTGCTTTCCCAAATGTCTTTCAGGTATTCCATAAATTCCTCAAGCGGAGGAAGTGATGAACGGGTTACATAAATCTTCCGGTTATCTTCTTCTTTAGAGAAAAAAATATCCTCAATAGAATTATACGCGCTGAAGCCGCCGGCAAATGCAGATGCTTTTCTTGTTTCAGTAAACATTAAAGACTCAAATTTTTAATACCGGTGTTCAAATACTAAAATCATTCCATCGAGGATGATCGAATTTTCATCGGTTTTTAAAGAAAAAAAGCCTAAAATTCTTTACTTGGCTAATTTTAGCCAATATTTTTATCCGGTCAGATTGGCTTCTGATTGCTTTCTGATTTCTCTCTGATTGCTTTCTGATTTCTCTCTGATTGCTTTTTGATTCCTATCTGATTAACTTCGAATCGATTCGAGGGTAATAAATTTCGGGCGGAATATTTTAATAGTCCCTACTTAGTCGACTGCAAAGTTCTGGAGTATTGGAATGCCGGAATAATGAAGTTCATATAAATATTCCTTCACTCCATTATTTCGAAGGATTGAGTAAGGAGCTACTTATTCTTAATAATTTATTTTCCCCTAAAGTTCTATTAATTCCAACAGCTGCTTGGATTCTTCCCTGATCTTCTGTTCTGCTTCTTCGTTATAAATTTTTTCCTGCTTCTCACGCTCAGTCTTTACGTCGTTTATCCGTTTCTTCTTATCTTCGATCGTTTTATTGAATTTCTCATCGCCTTCTTTATTGTTTCTTTCAAATTCTTTTTTAAAATAATCTAATTGATATTCCTTTTCATCCTTTAAGGATTTAATTGCGTGCTGCAGTCTTTGCCTTTGATTAGAGCTCTCAAGCACTGCCAATCCTGCAGAAATTATTGAAATGACAAAGCCAACGACGAACGCTATTATTCCCCATTTTAATCCGGTAATCATAACAACTGATAAAAGATTATTTGCTTTGTTTATATTGCTCATAAAACTATTGGAGTAACCGGCACATCCGCCCATTAAGAATACGGTGACGGATAAAATGAAATTATAAGTCATGGCATTTTTAAATGTCGATGCCGGATTTAAGCTTTGCACAAACTGAAGATTCTTAATCCTTTCTTCGAGTATGCTGATATTATCATGCGCTCTGTTCTCGATAATTTTCAAGTTGTGGTCAAGCTTTTCTTTCAGCTTTTGCTTTTGCTCTTCAAAATTCCGGGTAAGCATCTGGATATCATTCAGCTTATCCTGGATTTCTTTGTCATAAATAGAAAGTCGCTCTTTAATCTTTACAGTATATTTATTCTTAATTGCCTTGGTTATCTCTTCTGCGGTCCGGTTAAACTTTTCTTGAAACTTTGACATTGCACCGGCGAATAAAACATTCTGGTTATCCATGAAATTTTGTATCACCTTATCAAAGAATGATAAATCTCTTATTACATTTTCGGTGTAGTATTCATTTATCTCAAGGTTTTTAAAAGTATTTATTTTCCCCTGGATCAATTTCAAATCAATATCTGAACTGTTTTTGGCAGAGTTAAGAAAGTCAAGAATAATTTCATACGACGCAGCAAATTCAGGATAGTAAAACAGGTTTCGCATTGCGCATGATTTTATATAATAATCAATCATTGTTACGTCATTCGAGTTAATGGCGAATTCCAACCTCGCTAAATCGAAGTTGTAAAGATCGCTCAGCATTTCTGCCGAAATTAATCCCTTATTCATTTGAACATCAACCAGAGCACTATAAAACTTAGCTGTAATGCCGTTTGCCTTTAAAGATACGGCTTCGTTAAATTTTATTTTGGCATGGGCTAAATCTTTATGCATCAAATATACAAAGCCGCTGTAAAGACTGATTAAATAAGAAATCTCTTCTCTTTTGAAATCGTCAAGCTTCCCTTCATGAAGAACTTCCTTGGACCGCTCAAGAAGTTCTATTGCTGCCGGCGGATTAAATAGCTGCTTCTCATAGGCTAGTATTACAGCCTGCATCATCAAAAATATAAAATTGCTTTTATTGGATTTCTTTTCAACTGCATTCAGAAATGATGCTGCAAAATATTTCTTCTCGTTTTCCGATTTTATAATTATCCACTTAGTATAAAACTCCCGCGCGGATTTGTAAATATTTTGAGCCCCGGCATTCGACGTCAACGATTTATAAATACCTTCCAACTGCTCAATTAACGGAGAGCGGAGTACCCAATAAATCGGTGCATCTTCAAAGCGGATAAATGCCTCAAAGTTTTCAGGCGGCAGATTGAAACTAAAATTCCTTGCAGTCTCCTTAATTTTCTTCACCGGATCCAGTTCATCAAAAACATCAAACTGGAAGAATTCCTTTGCCAGGTTTTGAAATTTTGCAATCTTTAATCCCGGTAAAGAAGCTTCGTCAAGTTCGCTGTTTAGTATTACTTCTTCTCTATTCATAATCATTCGATAAAATATTTACGGATAAAGGCATTAACCGTCTGTAACAGATGAATACAATTATCCTAAATCAATTATCGAATCAAAATGCTGAAATGTTAATAATTAGAAATAATACAGATATTTTATCTTGAATACACCAGCTCTTGCGGCAACATGCATTTTTGCCGGTAGTAAATTTCCGGCAGCATCATATTGATCGCTTCTATTATCAAGCTCATTATAGGCAAAATAAATCCAGCTTTTCGGAGAAAAGTTAAATGAGAATAAGAATCCGCTGATTAATTGCTCAAGATGCTGGGATGAGGAGTTATACAAATTGTCAACGTATAAACGTAAATTAAGATTGTTTACCGGAGTAATTGAAAAATACGGACGCGCATCATAAGTAATATCTTCAATACTGCCGGAAGGATTTCCTTCTACCCACATGTTATAAGAAGTTCCAAGCTGCAGAATATCGCTGGCGTTCCATTGGAAATCCGCACCGAACCATGAATAGAAAGCAACATAGTCCCGGTTAAAATTATACGTTCTAGAATAACCGCCGGAAAAATCTGCGTTCCACTTAGGACTAATATTAAAGCCTCCGTTATAATCTATTTCATAAGAGTTGTATTTAATTCCCTGATCCTTTGATTTACCTGCAATCAAAGTAATCTCATAACGCCAATTATCTCTAAAGCCCATATTGAAATCCAGAACTACCGACCTGTCGGTATAATGTTCAACATGTTTATAATTAGTATAGATTCCTCCCAGCAATAATATCTGGCTTATATAGCCTTCGTCAAAGTACCACGTAGGACCGGTAAGCCATGTAACTT
>JAJYSI010000304.1 GCA_021793635.1 Bacteroidota bacterium | reverse complement strand
TCCGATCTTAACCAAGCAAGCAGAAAAAGTTTTAAAGATTACCCAGATTGAGTCAAAAATTTATAAGGCAGACGTTATTGGTACGGAGCATCTTCTACTTTCGCTTTTAAGAGATGAAGACAATATTGCTACGCAGATTCTTCATCAATTCAATGTAACATACGATGCCGCACGCTCCGAGCTTAATGCAATGTTGACCGTTAAAAATCCTAAAGACGCCGGTGCAACGGTGCCTCCTCCGGATAAAAAAATCGAGCGGACAAAAACTCCGGTACTGGATAATTTTGGAAGGGACTTAACAAAACTTGGCAATGAAGACAAGTTGGATCCGGTTGTAGGTAGAGAAAAAGAAATTGAAAGAGTAGCTCAGATATTAAGCAGGCGAAAGAAGAACAATCCGGTTTTAATCGGAGAACCGGGTGTAGGTAAAACAGCAATAGCCGAAGGTCTTGCATTAAGGATTATACAAAGAAAAGTTCCGAGAATTTTGCAGGACAAGAGGGTCGTAACTTTGGACTTAGCGGGATTGGTAGCGGGTACAAAATACAGGGGTCAATTTGAAGAAAGAATGAAAGCATTGATGAACGAGCTTGAAAAGGCAAAGGAAGTAATTCTTTTTATTGATGAACTTCATACAATAGTCGGAGCAGGCGGTGCATCCGGTTCACTTGATGCGTCGAACATGTTTAAGCCGGCATTAGCTCGCGGAGATATACAATGTATAGGGGCAACAACGCTTGATGAATATAGAAAATATATTGAGACAGACGGAGCTTTAGACAGACGATTCCAAAAAGTAATGGTTGAACCTCCAAGTTATGATGAAACAATTCAAATTTTAGATAATATAAAGTTTAAATATGAGGAACATCATCATGTAAAATATTCAAAACAAGCAATTGACGCAGCTGTAAAGCTTAGCAACCGATACATAACCGATAGGCATCTTCCTGACAAAGCAATTGACGTAATTGATGAAGCAGGTTCGAGGGTGCACATGGGAAACTTTGAAGTACCACAGGACATTTTGAATCTTGAAGAAGATATCGAGAAAGTGCGTCAGGAAAAGGCTACGGTAGTAAAAAAGCAAGATTATGAAGAAGCCGCTCGTTTAAGAGATAAAGAAAGGAATCTACAATCCGACCTTGAGATAGCTAAACGAGAATGGGAAACAAAGACAAAAGATATAGTCCACGATGTAAGCGAAGATGACATTGCCACTGTAGTTGCGATGATGACGGGGATCCCGGTAAACCGGGTTGCACAAACCGAATCCGAAAAATTATTGAAAATGGAAGATTCTCTTAAAGAAAGGATTGTTGGTCAGGATGAAGCCGTTTCCAAGCTAACAAAAGCAATTAGAAGAACTAGAGCCGGATTAAAAAGAGCAAACAGACCAATCGGAAGTTTTATTTTTCTTGGTCCCACAGGTGTCGGAAAAACAGAGTTGTGCAAAGTGCTTGCACATTATTTATTCGATTCAGACAATGCTTTGATAAGAATTGATATGAGCGAATATATGGAAAAGTTTTCACTGTCGCGGCTTGTCGGAGCGCCTCCCGGATATGTCGGATATGAAGAAGGCGGACAGCTAACGGAAAAAGTACGCCGTAGACCATACTCTGTAGTTCTATTCGACGAAATAGAAAAAGCACATCCGGATATTTTCAGCATTCTTTTGCAGGTACTTGATGACGGAGTGCTTACAGACAGCCTTGGAAGGAAGGTTGATTTCAGAAATGCAATTATCATAATGACAACCAACATCGGAGCGCGTGATATAAAAAATATAGGTTCATTTGGCTTCGGAGGCGAAAATGAAGCAGATAAATATTCCAGCCTTAAGAATACAGTAGAAGATGCAATGAAAAAATTATTCAACCCGGAATTTTTAAACCGTGTTGACGAAACTATTGTATTTAGAAATTTAGAGAAGTCAGATATTCTTAAAATTATCGACATCGAGCTTAAAGACTTATATTACAATATGCATGAGAATAAATTGGAATTACAGATGGAGGATTCCGCCAAAAATTTTCTTGTAGATAAAGGTTTTGATCAGAAATACGGCGCTAGACCTTTACGACGAGCAATTCAAAAATATGTTGAAGATATGATCGCCGAAGAGATACTTCGCGGCTCATTTAAGGAAGGTTCCAAAATTATAGCCAAGCATTTTGAAAACACTGATGAATTAGTATTTATTGAAGACGATAGCGCTTTAGATTCTCCGCATGAAGAAAAAGAAAAAAGCGACACAACAGAATCGTAGCCCTTGGATGATTTGTGAAACAATAAATTAAAAAGCGTATTAACTTTATTTGATACGCTTTTTTTTCGTTAAACATTTAATCACGGAGGAACTATGGTAACGCTGACAAGAATTGAGATAGATGAAAATCTAAAATCTTTAAGCGGATGGATTTTTTCTGATAATAAAATTGAAAAGGAATTTAAGTTGAAGGATTTTAGCGGCGCTCTTGATTTTGTAAACAAAATAGGCATTGAAGCTGAAAAGATGGATCATCATCCTGATATATTAATTCATTCATGGAATAAAGTTAAGATATTCCTTTCAACACATAGCGCGGGCGGTATTACTGCGAACGATTTTAATCTTGCAAGTAAAATTGAAACAATTGCCGGATGATAAATAGACTTGAGTCTCTTTTGAATTTGTTGAATCAGAATCCTAACGATTCATTTACAAAATATGGAATTGCGCTTGAGTATGTTGCTAAAAAAGATTTTATTAATGCCGAGAAGTATTTTAAGACGCTATTAGAATCGGACCCAAATTATGTACCTGCTTATATGCAGTATGCCATTCTTAAATCAAATCAGAATAATATTGAAGAAGCAAAATATTTATTTAATCAAGGAATCATAAAAGCGAGAGAAGCGGGTGACAAACGAGCTGCTTCGGAAATGGAGGAATTTTTAGATGAGCTATAACGAAGAAGAACTTTTTCAACTATTTAAGAAAACAGAAGCATTGCTCGAAGGTCATTTCTTACTGACTTCCGGACGCCACAGCAATGTTTATTTTCAATGCGCCAAAGTTTTGCAGTATCCGAGATACAACGAATTATTAAGTTCGATTATTGCAAGTTATTTTAAGTCCTTTGAAATTGATACGGTAATTGCGCCGGCTATTGGTGGGATTGTAGTTGGTCAAGAAGTCGCACGCCAGTTAAATAAGAAATTTATTTTTGCAGAACGTGAAGATAAAGCTTTATTGCTTCGAAGAGGATTCTCACTAAAAGAAGGAGAGAAAGTTTTAATATGCGAAGATGTTGTTACAACCGGAGGTTCAGTATTTGAAGTAATCGACATTGTAAAAAGTAATAACGCAATTGTTCAAGGAGTGGGTTTTATAGTTGACCGAAGCAACGGAAAAGTAAATTTTAGATTTCCGCAAACAAGCGCGATGAAAATTGATGCAATATCTTTTCCGGCTGATGAATGCGAACTATGCAAGAAAGGCATTCCGTTGATTAAGCCCGGTTCAAAAAAAATATTATAATAAACTAATGCTTGAACAAATTTTATATCGGAATTATGGATCAAAAAGGATTACACAAAACAGTTGAAGCAATTGCATCTCAAAAATTCTCATCCGAAAAAGAGATGCTAGTTTCAGTGCTTAACCAGATAATTGAGCATGAAAATATCAAAGTAACTGGCGGAAGAATATGGCAACTTGATGCTATAGAGGGGGATTATATTTTGCTCTATCAAACCGGCAGCCTTGAAAAAATTGATCCAATGTTCCGCGTTAAAATTACGGATTACCCTTTATTTGATTTTATTGCCAAAGAAAGAACTATTCTAGGGAATGAAACTAATGAATTTTTACGGGGCATAGGTATCTTCCAATATTCCGCTTCGGGTGTGGGTTCAAAGATTCGTGTTAATGGAAAATTGTATTATGAATATTTACTAGCGTTGAATTCGGAACAAATTAATGAAGACTTACGTTTAACGCTGAATATAATTGCGACGGCACTTACTTCGCAAATAAATCAAATACGATCTTTGCATCGTGCTAATACATTGAGAGCAGACATAGACAAAGCACGCGAACTTCAAAAGAGTATTTTACCGGAGCATGAATATTATTTTCATAATTATGTTTTGTTCGGAATAACCGACCCTGCAGAAATTGTTGGAGGTGATTTTTTCGATTATCTTGAAATCGGGAAAGACAAGAATTTACTCGGTGTCACTGTGGGAGATGCTGCCAGTAAAGGCGTAAGCGCTGCAGCCGAGGCAATGTATATCTCAGGTGCGCTAAGGATGGCATGTAACTTTGAAATCAAAATGGCTTTGCTGATGAAGCGAATGAACTCACTCGTTAATAAGATATTTGCTGATGATAAATTCGCATCTCTTTTTTACGGTGAATTATCCACAGACCAAAGCGGTTTATTTCTTTACGCAAATGCTGGCCATAATCCACCGATGTTTTTACGACACGATTCGGAAGAAATTATTTACTTAAATCCAACCGGTCCAGTTTTAGGGCCAACTCCAAACGCAAAATACACTATTGAAAATATAAATTTTCAATTGGGAGATGTTTTACTGATTTTTTCCGATGGTGTAGTTGACTCCACGAACAGTACATTTGAAGGGTATGGCGAAAAAAGGATCAGCGACATTTTACAGCAAAACAAACATTTATCGCCAAAGGAAATCACTTATAAGATTTTAGATGCTCTAATTTCTTTTTCTAATAACGGTAGTTACAG
>JAJYSI010000303.1 GCA_021793635.1 Bacteroidota bacterium | reverse complement strand
ATTTAAAAATGATAAGGTCAGAATCGATTTTATACAGGACAGTCAAATTGCATTTAGTAAAATTTTGGAAGTGCAGCCGGATTTGGTAATCCTTGATCTTATGATGCCGAACGTTGATGGAATTACACTATCGTATAAACTCAAGTCAAACAGAGAGACAAAGCATATCCCAATAATAATCAGCACGGCAAAAGATTTGACGGAGGAAGAAAGGAACTCGTTAAACAATATCGTTGAGCAGATTACGGTTAAATCCAACGGGCATCCGCTCGATGTTCTGAAAGTAGTTCGAGATAGAATACGACTGCAGGAAACAGAGTCACTTTCTTTAGCGGCAACCAATAGATCGCCCGCTGAGGTTGCTCTTGAAGAAAAAATGGATTTAGTTGATGAGGATGAAAATCATATTTACCGCGGCAATATTTTGGTGGTAGACGACGACCCTGACACACTTTTTACGATTAGTGAAATTGTCCGTGCTTGCGATTGTAAAGCATTCACCGCTAAGAACGGAATTGAGTGTTTGAGAAATTTGGAAATGAAATTACCCGATCTGATTTTGCTCGATATTATGATGCCTGAAATGGATGGTTTTCAAACAATTAGCAGAATTAGACAAAATAAAAAATGGAAGAATGTCCCAATTTTTGCCGTAACTGCAAAGGCAATGCTTGAAGATAAAGAAGTTATTATGAGACATGGTTTCGACGATTTCATTCCAAAGCCGGTTAACGCAGGTGTAATGGCGTTCAAAATAGAAAAATTATTCTCAAAAAAGAAGACTATTTAATATGAAAAGAATTTTAGTAATAGATGATTTGCCTGAAAATGTTTTCCTGCTGCAAGACAGGCTTGAGCGGGAAGGTTATGAAGTACTAAAAGCATACGAGGGCAGAACTGGTATTGAAAAAGCAAAGAATGAAACTCCGGATTTAATTTTGCTCGATGTTATGATGCCGGAAATGACAGGGTTTGAAGTTTGCAAAATTTTAGTAGAGGATCCTGCAACTTCCAGGATTCCAATTATTTTAGTAACCGCAAAAACAGATGCGGAAGATACGAAGGAGGGTCTTGAAGCGGGCGCTTTTGATTATATAAAAAAACCCTTTAACCGGATCGAGCTTCTTGCAAGAATTAATTCTGCCTTAAAGTTATCAGAAGCACAAAAAAAACTTCTTGAAGCGGAACAAAAGAATACTTTTACTGCTACCGTTGTAACCACTAACCACAAAATAAAGCAACCGCTTACATTATTAAGTCTTTCTACGGCAGCTATAAAAAGAGAGTTGAAAAAAAATGAAGTCTCACCCGATGCAATTTTAAAACGGCTTAGTTATATAGACATTGCAATTAAAGAAATCAACGATATATTAAATCAGCTTAACTCAATAAAGAAGCCGGTTTTTTCTGATTACATAAAAGATATAAAGATGGTGCAGTTTGATGATAAAAAAAACGAAAGCTTAGATTAATTTTCTTATTGTCTCAAGCATAGTATCAAACTCATAAGGTTTTGGAAGTACACCGTTGATGCTAAATTTCTTGTAATCAAAATTATCATTTAATGACAAGCTACCGGATGACAGGATTACCGGAAAAGTAAAGTTAAACTCCCTAATTTTTTTTATGCAGTCTAATCCATTCATTTCAGGCATATTAAAATCGATTATCGCCAAATCAACTTTTATTTCTTCCGTAAGTACCTTCAAAGCTTCAATACCGGAGGCAACTTTGATTACATTGTAGCCGTAAGATTCAAGAAGCTCGGTGAGGAGATCACGAAGCATAATTTCATCATCGGCTAAAAGAATAATTTTTTCAGACTGTGAGATATTTGCAATGTTTTTAGGTTCATATGCAGGGATAAATACATCGAAAGTTGTTCCGGAATCTACAACGCTCGAAACCTCAATATGCCCATTGTGGGCTTTAACGATGCCATAGGTAACATAAAGACCAAGACCCGAGCCTGAGCTGCTTTCCTTCCCTTTGGTAGAAAAATAAGGATCAAAGATTTTGATCTGGTTTTCTTCTTCTATTCCGGCGCCTGAATCAGACACGGAAATCCAAATGTAATTTCCTCTAGATAAAAGAGGATAGTCAATTAAATTATTCTCATCAATGGAAATATTTTTTGCTTTTAAGATTATTTTCCCGCTTCTTTCAATTGCTTCTTTAGCATTTACGCATAAATTTAAAAGCACTTGATAAATCTCTGTACCGTTGCCTAAGATATCAAAAAGACTATTGTCAATCTCATAACTAAATGAAATTCTTTTAGGAAAAGTTTCTTTTATTACAGAAGCAATTTCTTCAAGCAATATATTCGGTTTAATTAATTCTTTTCGCTTCGGAGTAGGTTTGCCGAATGATAACAAACCTTTGGTTAAATCTTTAGCCCGTATGGAGCAGCTCTCAATATTATCCAAAAGGCGTGTTACATCTTCTCTTTCCGGAATTCTTTTCTTCAAAAGATTAAGGCTTCCAAAAATGCTTGACAACAAGTTGTTAAAATCATGTGCCATGCCGCTGGAAAGTTTTCCGATGGTTTCTAATTTTTGTGCCTGCAAAAGTCGAACTTCCAGTGCGGTATTTAATTCACCGGTACGAATGCTGCTTATTGCAAAAGCCAGAAGCAGTGCAAATTGTTCAACGCTGCTGACCGATATAGCATTGTATTCACCGGTTTTTTTGGCAACAACAATCGAAGCTAAAAGCTTACTGTCAAAAAAACAGGGCGAAATAATTAATGAACTACAATTAAGTAATTGGGTAAGGTTGTATCCAATGTTATCCGGATTGTTTTTGACATATAATGAACGTTTATTTATGCCAATCCATTTATTTATGAAAGAAAAATTTGCAGTAATATCTTTCTCAATTTCCTGGCTTGTCTGAAATTGTTCGGCCGGATCAAAGAATGTGTATTCTACTTTGCTATTATCGTGAATTAGATAAATAAAACCGAAATTGCTGTCAGATAAAGTAGCACATCGTTTTAGGATCATGCCGGATAAGTTCTTTAGTGATTTTTCTTTTAAAAGAAACGGAAGGAAATCACGCATTTCTTTTTGGAAAAGTAAAATCTCTTTTGATACTTCCGCTGCTTTTTGCTCCTGTGTATAATTTTGGGCAACTTCTTTTTCAGTCATGGAAGCTAAAATTTCTTAATTTGATATTTTCTAATCTTTGTATATAAAGTTTTGGGACTTATACCAAGTTTGACAGCGGTTTTATTTCTATCCCAATTCAGGACATTAAGTGTTTTTGCAATATGCCTTTTTTCAACGTCATCTATACTGAGGATTTCGTCGCTATCGTCTATGGCTAAAGAAATATTTTTTTGAATGGCAATCTTGTGCGCGTTTACCGGTAGATTCAAATCATCAGGAGCAATGTGCTCATCTTCTGCAAAGATTAAAGCTCTTTCAATAATATGTTCAAGTTCCCTAATGTTTCCGGGGAAATCATAATGAAGAAGAGATTCTTCAGCGTTGGGAGAAAGTTTTTTAGGAGATTTAATTGAAGATTTAACTTCGAGGAAATGATTTGCAAGAACTAAAATATCTTCTTTCCTTTCGCGAAGCGGGGGAATGGTTAAAGTAATTACATTAAGTCTAAACAAAAGATCGCGCCGGAAATTTTTATTATCGGCTTCTTCCAAAAGATTTCGATTCGTTGCGCCGATTACTCTAACGTTAGAATTTAAATTTGTAACACCGCCGATTCTTCTGTACTCGCCATTCTCTAAGAACCGAAGAAGCTTTGGTTGAAGAGACAAACTAAGCTCACCTATTTCATCCAAAAACAAAGTCCCGCCGTGCGCAATTTCTACCAAGCCTTGCTTAGTAGATTTTGCATCTGTAAATGCTCCCTTTTCGTGCCCGAATAATTCGCTTTCTATTAATTGATCGGGGAGTGAAGCGCAATTTATCACTACAAACGGCTGATCGTGCCTTGAAGATTTTTTGTGAATATATTCGGCAAACAACTCCTTACCGGTACCGGTTTCGCCTTCAATTAAAATATTTGAATCTGATACTGCCGATTTGTTTGCGAGGTTAATTACACGCTGTAGTTCTGAGCTGTTGCCTATAATTCTTGTTGAAAGTTTTCTATTTACTTGCTCATTTAATAAAGCTGTTTTTACGATTAAGTCTTTGTGTTCAAGCGCCCTGTTTATTGTAAGGAGCAATTCATCAAAATTATAGGGCTTGGTAATAAAATCATAAGCGCCGAGCTTAATACATTCGATAGCGTTTCTAACATCAGTCTGTGCGGTTAGCATAACGACCTGGAGCGAGGAATTGTATTCAGCAACAAACTTTAGAACTTCCTCTCCCGGAACGTCCCTCATATTAAGATCAAGAAGTAAAAGATCATAGTTTTTTCTTTTGATGGCATCGATAGCGAGGCTACCATCATAAACGGTATCAACCAAGAATCCTTCTTCAAGAAGCTGCTCTTTAAGTAGATAACAAAGTGTTTCGTCGTCGTCACAAACAAGAATTTTGGAGTTTTTAAGCATTTTATGTTGAACTTTATTAATGATTGATATATTTGGAATAGAAAAACCAAATAATTATATTTGTCACTCTAAAAAAAAAGGGCGCGTAGCTCAGGGGTAGAGCATCTGCCTTTTAAGCAGAGGGTCGGTGGTTCGAAACCACCCGCGCTCACATACCTTTTTTACCACTTTCTTAGTGGTATTTTTTTTGATGAAACCCCTAAAATCCAACCCCAAACGAATTCTTCAATT